>CALBVA010000251.1 GCA_937969125.1 uncultured Verrucomicrobiales bacterium
GCTCTCCAGCTGGGCGGTTATGCGGCAGCCTTCCGGAATGCCTCCATCCAATCGGCGATCTCCGCCGGGTCCGTCGGAAACATCGCGGTGAACGCGATCTTCTTCGATAATGTTGGGGAGACTCGGATTGATTGGACCATACTCTCGAATGCGGCTGATGCCACGGCCTTCGCGGATTCCCTGGATGCTCTTGTTAACACCGGTGGTGGTGGGACCGCGATCGGCAATGGTATCGAGGCTGCCACTACTGCCATCACGACCAATGTTTACGATGGCGCGCGGAAGGTGATCGATGTCTCCGGTGATGGACAAAACGGAAGCGGGGTTTCATTGGCCGTGGCGCGTGATGCGGCAATCGCGGCAGGGGTCGATGCGATTAATGGCTTGCCAATCGGCAATCAGTCTCTGGAGGATTATTTTCGCGATAATGTCATCGCTGGGAACGGATCATTCGTAGAAGCGGCAAACGGCTTCGAGGATTTCGAGCGGGCGGTGCTTGCTAAGCTGCAGCGTGAGATTCTCGGTCGCCCGGCTGATGACCGTCTGGTGCTTGCGGGTCTGCGACCGATTGCAATTTCGCTGGCGCGGACGATGAGCCGCGACGTCGGTGGCCGCCTTATGCAGCTCCGCTCAGGAGTATGGCCGGAGATGGAGGAGGGGGCAATTGCTCCTCAGATCGATGCGGACCCGAAGGGAGGCCTCAGTAAGGCAGTGATTCCGGCCGCCGGTCCGGCGATGGATCGCTGGCATGTCTGGGGTGATCTTTACTTCGCGAATCAGGACTACGATGAACAGGTCGCAGGGGCCGGAACGAGCCGCACGATTGTTTCTCCGGACTCGGAGGTCGATATTTTTGGGGGATCTGTGGGTGTTGATTACCGGCTTAATGAGAACCTCACTCTCGGTCTCGCCTTCGGTGCGGCTGATGGAGATGCGGATCTGGATGGAGTCGCTGATGTTGATCTGCAGAGTTACTCTGTGATGCCCTATCTTTCCTACTACCAGCGGAATGCAGTTGGCACCGGAGATCTCTGGGCGGACCTGCTCTATTCATACGTTGATACCGAATACGATGTCCGCGGTGGCGGGACACGGATTGAGTATGAAGGGGAGTCTCATCAGATTGAATTCAATACCGGGATTAATTTTAAGTCCGGTTCGCTTCTTCACGGGCCGTTTGTGCAGGCGCGTTATATCGATGGAGAAGTAGATAGCGGGATTGATTTTGAGAGCTTCGCAACCCAGTTGGGCTATCAGGTCTCTGCACCGATGACGATGGGCACGGGCACGCTGATTCCGCAGGTTCGGGTGGCCTGGGAGCATGAGTTTGAATCCGATCAGGGCTCGATTGCCGGTTTCCGGAATGCCGAGTTGGACGAGGATCTCTTTGTTGGAGGTCTGGGACTCACCTATGTTATGGACAGTGGGTTCCATGTGGGTGCGGACTATGAGGCTCGTATTGGCAGTGATTCCGACAGCCATTATCTCGGTCTGCGTGCTGGATTCCGCTTCTAAAAATTTCAGAGGCCGGACAGGTCTTTTTCAGACAATGAGGCACCCTGATCGGTTTTCGGCGGGGTGCCTTTTTTTATTTCGTATCGGGGATCTGATGACACCTTGCCGGTGAGAATGACCGCGATGGAGGAATTGGAGAAATGGGTAACCGGGCGGCCGGAGTTTGTCGGTCATCGGTTCTTCCGGACCTCGGGGAGTAGTGGAGTCGAGAAATGGGTGGCTTTGTCTGATCGAGCACTGGAGTGGTCTGCGCGATCGGTGATTGAGCGGTTTTTAATCGGTCCTGATGAGGTGCTGGGTTTGGCCCTGCCGGAGAATCATGTGGGAGGGTTTGGCGTGGTTTTACGGGCGGCGTTAGCGGGTGCGAGATTGGCGCGTTTCGAAGGGCGTTGGGATGCGGGGCGATTCGCGACTTGGTGTGAGCAGGAAGGGGTGACCATCACTTCGCTCGTTCCGACACAGGTGCATGATTTGGTGGAGAGGAAGCTCATTGGACCAAAAAGCCTGAGGTTGGCGATCGTAGGTGGAGGTGCGTTCGATGAGGAGTTGAAGGAGCAGGCGCGTGAATTGGGGTGGGTGGTGCAACCGAGTTACGGGATGACTGAGACGTCATCACAGGTTGCGACTGGCGATGGCCTCCCGCTTTTATCGGGATGGGAGGCACGCATTGAGAACGGATGCTTGGCCTTGAAGGGTAGGGGGTTATTCACGGCGATTATAACAAAAGAATCAGGTGGGTTTGTCAGTCGGGATCCAAAGGTGGAGGGTTGGTATTTGACGACGGATCGAGCGGAACTCACCGATGGTCGGCTAAAGATTTTGGGGCGCGCTGATCGCACCGTAAAGGTGCTGGGTGAGCTGGTGAATCTCAATGAACAGGAGGAGTTTTGGCGTGAGAAACTCGCGTGCGAGGTCGCTCTCGTCGCCCGTCCACACGATCGGAAAGGGTGCCAATTGATCCTCTATTATGAAGGAGGGGACCTTCCGAATGAGGTTGGCCGTTGGAATGCCGAGCGGCCGGGGCCGGAACGGATTGAGGTTTTCAAGCCGCTTCCCAAGATACCCAGAACGGAATTAGGGAAGATTGATCGGCGGCTTTTGATGGAATACGCGGACGATTAGCGTTGCCATGAGAGGGAATTGATGGACATTTAAGGTAACTGAATGAAAACGAGCAAAGCTCAAACCGCAGCGGAGGCACGACGGCTTCTGGTGCGGTTTTTTTGTCCCTCCGTCGTCAACACCACACCTCCTTCTGCTCGCAATGCCCGAAGCTAAAAAGAAAACCAATTCCACCCATAAGACCGCAAAACGAACTCTCAAGACTCTCGATGCTCCGGCCGAAACCTCACTCACAGCAGAGCAGCTGGAGCGCTTTGGCCTCATGGCTCCTAAGGCCAAAGCGAAGCACTACGTCCTCGATACGAATGTGCTCCTCCATGACCCGGCGTGCCTGAATCGCTTCCAGGAAAACCACCTTTGCATTCCCGCAGATGTTCTTTCGGAATTGGACCGCTTCAAAAACGAACAAACCGAACGCGGTGCGAACGCCCGCAAGGTCCATCGTGCGCTCACCAAGATTTTCGATCTCAAAAGCGAGGTTACCAAGGGCGTCCCCACCGATGGCGGCGGCACGATCCGACTCGTTATCTATGACCCGAAGGCCTGTGAACAGAGCAGTCGGAACCTTCGTCAATTCTACCGTATTTTCCCGGATCGCGAGAGCGTGGATCATCGTATCCTCGCCTGCACCCTCCTTTTGCAAGGGCATGTTGATCCCCCTGTTGTCCTCGTCACGAAAGATCTGAACATGCAGCTCAAGGCCCGGGCGGTCGGCATCACTTGTGAGGATTACTTGAATGACAAAGTGGATCCGCAGGATTCAGCAAAGAAGGAGATGATGCGAATCCCGCTGGATCCGAATGAACTCCAGCGCTTTGCCAGCTCGGGCGAAATTGAGTTAGAGGGCGAACGCATCGCCGCTCTTCATATCAACCAATATGTTCTCCTCGAAGCGGGCGAGAAACAGACTATCCCCGCGCGCCTCGATTCCTCTGGAAAGCTCGTCCGCCTCGTCGTGCCGGAGGTCCTCCGCATTCCCGATGGGAACCACCTGAAGCCGCTGAACCTTGGTCAAAAATGCTTCATCGATGCCCTCCTGAATCCGGAGATCTCCCTCGTCACCTGCTTCGGTCAAGCCGGCACCGGAAAGACCCTGGTCGCCATGGCGGCTGGTCTCCACGGCGTCTTCGCCCGTGATTACAACGGCCTCACCGTGAGCCGTCCGGTCGTCGCGATGGGAAATGAAATGGGCTACCTTCCCGGTTCGCTCGAGGAGAAAATGCGCCCCTGGCTCCAGCCGATTTACGACGCCCTGGAGCTCCTCATGACTCCGCAGAATGCCCAGGGACCGAAGCGGAAGCGGAATAAATCTGACAATGACGCCCCGCATCAAAAACCCTACGACGACCTCGTCAACCAGGGCGTTATTGAAGTCGAAGCCCTCGCATACATTCGCGGGCGCTCCATCCCGAATCGCTTCTTCATCCTGGATGAAGCCCAGCAACTCACCCCGAAGGAGGCCAAGACCGTCGTCACCCGCATGTCGCGTGGATCGAAGCTCGTCATGGTTGGCGACCCTGCCCAGATCGATCACCCTTACGTCGACAGTCGCAGTAATGGCCTCGTCTTCACCCGGCAGCGCATGCGCGGTCAGGGCTTCGCAGCCCATGTCACCCTGAATCGCGGCGAGCGCAGTGATCTCGCCGAAGCCGGTGCACGATTGATGTAACTTCCGTCCTCTGATAAGAACTCCCCTAGCTATGAATCCCACCCGCATCCTCCGTCTCCTACCGCTCCCTCTGGTGTCGGTATGGGTGCTGATGCTCGGCGGCTGCGGACTCAGCACGCCCTCCAGCCCTCCGCCTCCATGGGCGGAGGAAGTCACCCGTGAGGTCGGCGCCCTGGGCATTCAAAACTGGATCATCATCGCAGAGTCTTCCTTCCCTGTCGCCTCCCGCCGTGGTGTCCGCACCGTAGTGGTCGATGCGGACGTTCCCGAGCTCGTTGACTTCGTCATTAATGAGTTGGAGAAATCCGAGACCGTCAATCCCTCCTTCAACCTCGCCCGGGAGCTGCCCTTCGTGAAGAATGACAATGCTCCCGGTATCGATGAATTCCGCCGCCAGCTCAAGGAGGCCCTCCACGGTCATCAGGTTCGCGAAATGGATCATCGCTCGCTCACCTTGCTTGCGCATAGTGAATCGGCCAAGTATGCCGTCCTCGTCCTCAAGACCCGGACAGCCCTTCCTTACTCGAATGTCTTCATCGAACTCGACAGTGGATACTGGGATCGGGAGTCGGAGGATGCCCTCCGCCGCGAAATCGCCGGAGCGCAGGATCGCAAACCAGAATGACCCCAGTGATGAAGAGAACTCCGGAAGAAATCGACCAGGAACGTGAAGAAGCCTGGGTGGGCGATGCCGTGCTCGCCCTCTACGTCCGCGAGTGGCTCTTGAGAGAGAAAGGTAAAATTGATGGCGACTCCTTCATCCGCGCCACCTCCAATGACTTCCTTCGCCTTGTTGGGAATCCCACTTCGGTGGAAGCGGAGATCGGCCGACTTTACCAAAAAGGCGGACTCCAGGCTGGCTTCGATTACGTTGAGACCAAGCTCATCCCGCTCTTCGAGCAGCGTGAAAAAGTCCGCGACCGCCAGAAAGCCCGGCGCTGATCCGGATGGGGAAGGATTGTAATTTCGCCTCACCGTTTTTGCGCCATCTTCGTAAACCTCTCTCAGATCGAGTATCACAGTGCCGAATGTCAGAGAATCGCTCTCGTACAGAGCGGAGGTCGTGCTGACGGAAAGTATTTCTACAAGTCCCTGATCAGTCCGAAATATTGCAATCGCCTTGAAGAGGCTGCTCGCTCTCAAGGAGCCTGATATTGGGTTCCCAGACGGTAGAATGCGTTAGGTTGGGGTGGGGCTCCATCTGTGATGGTGAAGAGGTTCGCGGTGGGTTGGCCGGTAATGGCGGGAGTGGCGTAGACGTTCGTGCCAGCGCGGTAGGAATAGATTTCCTCGAAGCTGCCGTCGGAGAGGTCAGTGGAGCGGTAGAGGATCCAGGTGATCCCTTCGGGGGCGTTGTCAGGGAAGCCGAAGGTAAAGGTGATTTCACCCAGTTCGCTGTTGGGGCTGGTCCTAGTGATATTGGCCGCGTTGTCAGAGTCAGCAGTGTCAGGGTCGGTGCCGAGGGCGATTTCGATACCGTAGGCATTTCCGTCGTTATCGTGATCAGTAAACCAGAGGGAAGTGGTGAGATCTGCTTCGAAGGCGCCGAGGTCGATGGTGCCGACTTTACGCGAGTTACCGGCGAGGTCGGTGGTGGTGGTGTTCGCGGAATCGAGTCCGGCATCGAGGGCGGGAGATCCGACTTTGAGGCGGAGGTCCGTAGGGGAGAAGAAGAGAGGGTCGGTTGGCTCAAGGTTGTTGTCTGGACTGGCCCCAGAGGTATTGAGTGCGGTAGCCGTCCAATTCTGGATAAGACAGTGGGAGAAGGTGGGAATGCTAGAGCTATTACTCACAGAAGCTCCAAGGGTAGTGGTGCTTCCGTTTTGGGAGTTGTTCCAGAGAATACAGTTGGCGAGGGAGGGCCGGGATGAGGATGAGTTTCGAATCGCGCCGCCTAAATTAGCGGAGTTGTTCAAGAAGGAGCAGTTGGCGAGTGAGGGTGAAGAGTTGAAGAAATTTGAAAGCGCACCGCCTGCGGAAGACGCGGAGTTGTTCAGGAAGACGCAGTTGATCAGTGAGGGAGAGGAAGCTTGGTTAAAAATCGCGCCTCCTTGGCTGGTGGCGGAATTGTTTTGGAAGGAACAGTTGGCGAATGAGGGCGAGGAGGATTGATTGAGAATCGCGCCGCCGAATTCAGCGGTGTTGTCGTGGAAGAAGCAGTTGATCAGTGCGGGCAAGGCATTGTTACTTGAGATGAAAGCGCTGCCTGCATTGTCTGGAAAAGTCGCGTTGGAATTTCCGCCTGAGATGGTGAAGCCATCGAGCACTGCGAGGGCGTTAGTGGCGTCGGCAGTGAGGATGTGGTAGGCATTTTCAGAACGATCGCCGCCGCTGGAGTCGTCTTGGTTGAGGTCGCCGGAGAGGATGGTGGGGTGAGATGTGGGGTCACGTTGGACGAAGGTGCCACCACCAATAGGGAAGCCACCGTAGACTTGGACGGCTGAGATAAGGGCGAAGGTGGATGTTCGGTCGTTGCCAGTCTGGCCGGGACCATTGTCAGGGTAGTAGGAACCCTGTGAGACGAAGATGGCTTGACCGGAAGAGGCAGAAGAAAGGGCTTTCTGAAGGGTGGCGAAGGAGGTGGCCCAAGAGTTGCCATCTTGGGTGTCATCGCCACTCTTTGAGACATAGATGAAGCCTTGTTGTTCGAAGGCGCCGAGGTCGATGGCTCCGATTCTGCGAGGGTTTCCGGCGAGGTCTGTGATGGTTGGGTTCGCGGAGTCGAGTCCAGTATTAAGGGCGGGAGAGTCGAGCTGAAGACGGAGGTCGGTAGTGGAGCGGAAGCGTGGGTCGGTAGGCTCGAGGTTGTTGGATGAGCTTGCTCCGGAGGCATTCAGGGTGGCGGCTGTCCAGTTCTGGATGAGGCAATGGGAGAA
>CALBVA010000252.1 GCA_937969125.1 uncultured Verrucomicrobiales bacterium
CGAAAAGGGTGCTGATACCGCCGAGCGAATCGGTCCACAGCGTGCCACGGTGAGTGGTCTGTTGAGTTCGAAGACGGTCTATCGGGGAGCATTTGCCATGCTTCTACTGGCTTCGATCTTTGGCTTGCTTTTGTTTCTAGAACGCGGCTGGCCGATGTTGCTGATCGGGCTTCCATCGCTCTATCTCAGCTACGGATACACCGGCGGATTTTTCCCGCTAGCTTATCGTGGTGTGGGGGAGTTGTTCGTCATCCTCTTCTTCGGACTGGTCGCGGTGATGGGAACAGTCTTCGTGCAGACCGGGCTCTGGCCGATATCCGCCGCGATTCTGGGCCTCCAAATCGGCCTGCTTTCGGCGGTGCTCATTGCCGTCAATAACTACCGCGATGTCGAAGAGGATCACGCCGCGGACAAGCGAACCCTCGCGGTGAAGCTCGGCCGCCCGGTGGTTCGCGGGATGATTCTCGCGATGACTATCTTGCCGGCATTGCTGGTTCCTTTCCTCGCTGGGGTGGGGCCGTGGTTCTGGAGTTCGCTTGGGTTGGCGGTGGTTTTCCTAATCCTGGAATTACGCCTGTTGAAGTCGGGCGGAGTCTCCTCCGCCTTACTCGGACTTTCAGCCCTGCACTTGATCCTTTTTGTTGTTCTTCAGAATCTTCTGATGTGATGCCAATCAACCGGTCTCGCGCAGGCCGGATGAGATTGCATTAATCGTCAGCTGGAGGGCGAGGAAGTCCCGATCAAAGCGGCCGGTCTCTGTTTCCACGGGGCTCCCGTTGGATCGCCAGTTGGTCAGCAGCGAAATCTGTTGCTGATGGAGTGCGCGCAGGGGGACCTCGCGGATGGCGAGGGTCTTCTCCATGCGGGGGCGGCGGTCGTCAAATTCGCGGCCGAAGAGGTCGTGAACCAAAGTCCGGGTTTTCTCATACTCGGAGAGAATTTGGCCCAGCAGGCGCTCTCGCAGGGCTTTGTCCGGACAGAGTGCGGCGTATTTTTTCATGGTCTCGACGTTTGCCGAAGCCAGGGATGATTCAATGTTTGTGAAAACGTAGCGGAGGAAGTCGAACTTCGGGAGATACTCCTTAATGTTGGCATAGGCCTCTTCACCGATGGCTTCGAGGCCTGAACCGACGCCATACCAGCCAGGGAGGTAGAAGCGGGCCTGTGTCCAGGAAAAGACCCAAGGGATTGCTCGGAGATCCTTTAATGAAGCTTTTTTTCCGGTACGGCGCGAGGGACGCGAGCCGAAGACCCCGGTCTCGAGGGCATCGATGGGCGTGGCGGTGCGGTAGAAGTCAATGAAGTCGTCGGCATCAAGGAGACGGCGATAGGCTTGATCGGACTCACGGGAAAGCGCGTCGAGACTGTCTCGGACCTCATTGACCGGCGAGCTGCTGCGGCTGTTAAGCCCGACGACCCGGGTGACCCCTGCAGTGAGGAGTTCGAGGTGGAAGTGGGCATTGCCCTCATGGCCATATTTACGCGGCAGGACCTCGCCCTGCTCGGTCACACGGACCGGTCCGGAGAGTGAGCCTGCCGGAAGAGCGCGGAGGAACCAGCGGGTGGGGCCGGCTCCGCGACCGATGGTACCGCCACGTCCGTGGAAAAATTGCGGGACTACACCTTCCTTCTGGCAGGCGGCAGTCATGGCCTCTTGGCCTTTGAAGATGCCCCACTGTGAAGCGAAGACTCCGGCGTCCTTGTTCGAATCGGAGTAACCCACCATTGCGGGCTGCATTCCCGAGGGATGCGGTCCCATGACTGCGAGATATTCAGCGAGAATGACGTTGGCATTGGCCAGGTCCTCACCGGTTTCGAAAAGTGGACTAACCGGCAGGCGCGAACGCCAGAGTCCACTTTCCTGTCGCTTCGCTAGGCCTGCCTCACGGGCAAGGACCTGAACAAGAAGAAGGTCGGAGACCGAGCGTGTCATGCTGATGATGAGCTGGCCGAGGCCGTCCGGGCCCTTCTTTTTTAGATGGGTCGCGAGAAGGCGGAGGTATTCCAGAATGTGGTCGGCCTTTTCGCCAGCTTCTTCATAGCGCGAGAGGAAGGGGCGGGGGTTTTTCAATTCAGACACCAGGAAGGCGCGGCGCTTTTCTTCCGACCAGGAGCCGAAGTTTTCGCCGTCCTCGATCCCCACCGAAGCGAAAAGCTGGGATGCGGCTTCATCGTGAGATGCGGAATTATTCCGGATGTCCAGAGAGGCAAGGTGGAGGCCGAAGATTTCGGCGAGGCGCATTAGCGGGAAGATCCACTCGTGAGCACCAAGGGTAGCATTGACCTCGATGAGGGTCTCGTGAGTAAGGGTGAGATCGGCAAGGTATTCCTCGGTCCGCTGGTAAATTCGTTGCTCGAATTTCTCATGAAGTAGGCGAATGAAAGCCTGCCAGGGTTCTTGGCGGTAGCGGAAGGCGATGCGTGCTCCGGCTTCCCCAAGAAGGGCTGCTGCTTCCGAGACGGCTTCATTCAACCGCTCCGGAACTTTCGTGAAGGGCGGAGCGAGGGTGAGCTTGTCGGCCACCTTCAGAAGGTGACGCTGGTGCATTTTTAGCGCGTTTTCATGAAGCTCGGCGAGTGTGTTACGCGTGACATCGGGAGTGACGAAGGGGTGGCCATCCCGGTCGCCGCCGATCCAGCTAGAGAAGCGGAGCTTCGGGTAGGCATTGTGCTTACTGAGGTTCGCGATGTTCCATCCTGCGTCTTCCCACGCCAGTTCCAGTGAGCGGTCCAGCCGCATGACGACCTCAGGGAAGGTCTCGGCGAGGTAGGGGAGTGCGTTGCGAAGTTCTTCCTGAATGTCCGGGCGTTGGACGAAGATTTCGCCGGTGTACCAGAGGGTTTGTAATTCCGCCCTTAGTGAGTCGGCGGTCCGGCGTCCGTAGTGAGGGTCGCGTTGGGAGACTTCGTAAGTACGGAGCTCCTCGTAGATCGCCTTGTGCCGCTTCCGGACAGAGGGCCGCTTGGCCTCGGTCGGGTGGGCCGTGAGGACCGGTTCTACACGGACTTTCTGAAGAGCTGCGATGGCATCGTCCTCACTCAGGCCTTCCTCCTTGAAGCGGGCGATGACGGAGGGCCAAAGCCCCTTGATAGCAGTGGCACCATGCGAGGCGCGTCTTGAGCTGCGAAACTGCCAGGCCACCCGCTCCTCCACGATGTTGAGGAGCTCGAAGCAGATCGAAAGGAGCTGCGCGCCATCCCGTTCGGCCCCTTCCGGAATGGTCTTTGGGAAGGTCTTTCCCTCCTGCCAAGGCACGAGGGAGCGAAGGTCTTCATTGAGAGGAAGGGCTCCGGCAAGCATGGCGGTAGCCTCGGAAAGGCTCTCGTCAAGTTCACGGAAACCCTCGGCAAAGTAGCGGTCGTCTTTGATGGCGTCGGACATCGGCGGGAGGATGGAGGGGAAAGTGGAATCACGCAAGACCGCGTCTGGTGGAGCGCAGATGATCTTTCATATTTCGTGGCATCGGAGGGGAATTGGTGTTTGCTGGTCACTGAAATGAATAAAGTAGTGATCCTCAGTGCCCTTCTTTCCGGAATACTTTTGGCTGAAAAAACCACCGTCTTTGTCGGGACCGGAGCGGATGGGATTTATTCGCTAAAACTCGATGAGAACACTGGATCGCTTGAAGACCGGAAGCTCGCGGCCATGGGCAGGGGCATGAGCTTTCAGGAGCTAAGTGCCGATGGGAAGATCCTCTTCTCCACGGCGAAAGTCGACGACAGCGGTGGGGTGGCCTCCTTCAAGGTCACCGGCAATGAGCTGGAGAAGATTTCCGGTGTCACCTATCCGGGGAAGGGGCTCTGTCATGTCAGTTTGGATGCCGGACAAAAGGTCCTCTTTGGTGCCGACTACGGCGGGGGAAGCGTGGTGTCATTCTCAGTCAATGAGATCGGTTCCATCGAAAAGCAGGTTTCCTTTTTTAAGCACAGTGGCTCCAGCGTGCATCCCGGGCGCCAGAAAGCCCCGCATGCCCACTCGATCTACGCCGGACCGGACAATCGTTTCGCCTACGCGCCCGATCTGGGCATCGACCAAGTAGTGTGTTACTCCTTCAGCAAGTCTGCAAAGATGGAGAAGAAGGGAGGATTCAAGGTGCCTCCTGGCAGCGGTCCACGTCATATGAAATTCGGAAAAGCAGGGAGGCGCGCCTATGTCCTGAACGAGTTGACTCTAACCATCACCATCTTTGACCGGCATGCGGCGGACGGAAAGCTGACGGCAGTGAAAACCATTCCCGTCCTTCCGGCGGACGCGGATATGAGTAAGATGACCTGTTCGGAAATCCGGGTTTCTAGTGACGGGAAGTTTATCTACACTGCTAACCGCGACCTCACGGATCGGAAGCGCGATTCGATTTCGGTTCTGAAAGTCACCGCCGATGGTCTCGATTGGATCCAATCTACGCCCGCCGAGGTCTGGATTCCCCGGAATATCAATCTCTCCCCAAGTGGCGATTGGCTCCTCGTTGCTGGTCAGAAGTCCAATGAGGTCACCAGTCATCGTATCGATCGCAAGACGGGTAAACTCACCTTCAGCGGTCATCGCGCGGAGGTCCCGAAGGCGATGTGTATCAACTTCGTGAAGTAAGTCAGCCACGTGGATACCCGCCGCTTTCGCCGATTTACGGAGTTTCCCTGTCCGTGGCCTGTCCCGATTTTTTTTGGCCTGATTTGGTATGCCCTGACCTTCGGCTGGGGGCAGACTCCGGGAGATGATGGCTCAATCCCGCCCGATGCGAACGTCGTGAATCGTTACGTGGATCGGGAGATTCTTTTCCTGGAATCGGGGGCCGACAAAGGCCCGCTGATTCGGTGGTGGACCGGGCAGTATGAGCGGGAAAAGACTCTCCACGAACTCAAGGCTCTCCTTGATAAATGCGAAGGTGATCTGGAGGCAGAGCTCTCCGCTCAACGGATCGAGCGACTCCTCGGCAGTATTTCGAAGCCTCCGTCCATTCCCGAAGGATGGGACGCGGAGACTATTCAGAGTGACGTCAAAGGCGGTTCCTTCGGCCCAACCGCGAGAGCACTTTATTTTCCTCAAGATCCCGCTCTCGCACAGATGCAAAGCGAGCTTCTTAAGAGCTCCTTCTTTGTCGGCTCTGTCTCGATTCTTGCCGGAGTAGGCCTCATTTTCGCGAGTCCCTGTCTGTTCCGTAACCGCGCGGGCGGTGGTCCGGGTTGGCGCTTGACTGGTCAATGGAGCCCCTCATTGGTTTTCACCGCTTTTTTTCTGGCGGAGATCGTGGGGCTCATTGCTGTCAGCGGATATCTCGGCGGGATCATCTATGCTTTCGGCGATCCCCGGCTCGGACCGATCCTCGCCACTTTCCTCGGTCAGGCCGCTTCGGCAGTCATTGCCACCCTCATTCTTCTGGCAGCGTCACCGGCCATCTTCCGGGTCTATGGGCTGGATCGCCCGATCCACTGGAGACTCGTCTTATCCGTCCTCGCCGCGCTCTTCGGGATCGAGTGGCTCCGTCAGACCCTTGGAGTGACGTCATCGGTCGTCGATCCCACCGACTTTTTCTACGTTATTGATCCGGATGGGATTGACCTCTTCGGCGACATCCTCAGCGGAGTCATCGTCGCACCCATCTTTGAGGAGATCCTCTTCCGTGGCGTGCTTTTCATCGGGCTCATGCGGCGTCTCGGTTCTCTGCCAGCAGCCCTCATCTCCTCATTCCTC
>CALBVA010000253.1 GCA_937969125.1 uncultured Verrucomicrobiales bacterium
GCCTAGATTTCTCTCCCTAGCTTGATCGCCCTGGCTTTACCTCAAACTTCCGGCTGAAAAATGGAACACGACAATATCAGTCTATCACCGGGGATGGTGCTCCAGATTCTCGACGAAGAGGAAGCTGATCTCGTGATTCAAGATTGGTTGAGGGCGTTTGCGAGCAAACGCTCGGGGTGCCGGATCAAGGACTTCAAGTGGCATTTGTTCAGTGGAGGATTTTACGAAGCTGAAGAAGGAGGCAAAGCCGAAGCTGCTTATCTTTCTCACGTCGCGGAGAATTATCTCGTGATCGATAACGACGAGTCCGTGGTGTTTTTGACTGACCAGCGTCCGGAGAAGGTTGATTTATCTGACTACTATGTGTGCCCTCGAAACATGGCTTGGACGATGGCATTCACCCATGAAGACGGGTGGCTTGGGCCATACTTTGCGAAGCATCCCCAGTATCAGAAACTGGAAAAGGAGAATCTGGCCTACATCGAGAAGGTCAAGCAGATCGAGAATGCTAAGAAGATGGGCTGGTGCTAACGAAACAAACTGGCACACAAGGCAGCGCATCCAACCACTGACACTTGTTTGAGTTATCGGAGCTAATGTGTAGCTTCTGAGCGCGCCTTCCGTTATTGAGCTTTCTCTTAGCTCGAGTCAGCGTCGGATGGCCTTCGATGTTCTGGTGGCTGGTGATTCTGTTAGCCTGTTAGTCGTTACTTCATAACGTCCCGCCGGGGATTTTTGATTCGCTGGCGGGCGCAGTGCCAGCCGCCATAGATGCAAAGGGTGGAAAGGAGCAGGATGATCGTGAAAACGAGGGCGCGAAGGCTGGAAATTTGGCTGAGCATCATGACAAACACGGAGAGCAGAAAGGGGATCAGCAGAAGAAACCCGATAAAAACAAGTAGCCCGCCAAGGCCATAGCAACTGAACCGGGGGAAGATTGGTCGGGCGACTCCAGAGAGAAGGGTGTTGATATAGCTGCCGCTGGAACCGATGGTGAGAATTCCGAGTACACCGAGATAAAACTTCAGAAAGAAGAGCGACATCTCGAAGCCTTCCATCGAAGCCCTCGCATGAGCGAACACCAGGATTCCGGCGATGGGCAGGGCGAGGATGGGCCACTTCAATATCGATTCGCGCATGATGACCCGACTCGCTGCCTTTGGGTTGATTGGCAGTGCAAGTAGCTCCGGAGTGACAGATTCAGAGGAGAACCCGACCTGCCTCGGTTCCAGAAAATGACTGGTAGAATTTTTGCGCAGACCGACCAAAGTCGCGATGCCAATACCTGCGGTCATCACGCTGATTATGATAGGAATGGATCCCCATTTAGTCATCCAAAGGTCCCTGGGAAAGTAGGTCACGATGAAAGGAATCGCCAGCAGAAGTAGGCAGGGTTTCACGAGTGCTTTCAGGAAATTTTCCTCGCAGAATCCCGCCGCCCGGGCGGTGACCCGTTCCTCCGGGCCGAATTCTTTCCACAGGTGCTTTTCGAGAAGTCCGACCGGCTCGCGGTTTCTCCGTCCACTGCTGACAGCCTCCATGGACTCATTGAATTCCACTGAGTCGGGATCGATCTCCCCTAATGAGGCGAAGCCCAGGAAATCGTAGTAGCCATGGTGATCCACTCTAAAAAAGAAGCCTTTCGCCCGCGCAAAAATCATCATCGCCAGTCCGCCGATGAGAAAAATTCCGCCGGTGCGAAGCCATCCCGCTGCGCCGAGTTCCCAAAAATGAAGAAAGGGCAGGGAGTCGAGAAACCGGTCAAAGAACCTGCCGGCGGCGTCCCACATGATTCCCAGGAGAAGAACTGCAAACCACCCGAATGACAGAAGGAACTCCGTCATTCCCCAAGCCTTTGGAATCAACGACGCCCAGAACATCACGCCAACCAGTCCCTGAAAGACCAAAGCTGCTTTCACTGCGGTCACTGCGTCTCCGGCGAGATACCACGCACCCAGAAACACAACTGCCGTGACAAGGACCACACTTTTGATGGCATAGTAAGTTGCCTGCTTTGCGATCATCGTTCGCTTCAAAGGCACCTGATAAGTCGCCTCCTCCTGCAGCAGGATATTCATGGTGCCGAACCACGAAGACATCGTCACATAAGCCACCCCGATCAATAGGACCCAGAGAGAAAAATAGGGAATCAGACCTTCATCATTCTGGATCGCGCTTAGAATCCAAAAGATAAAAGGAATCCAAAAGAGCGACAGCAGCTTCGACCAATCAAACCTCCGCGTAATGAGCGCGTTCCCGCTCGCCTGATTGATCCATCGACCAATCCCGTCCTCCAAGCGGTCGCGCACCTTTGCATTCCGATAAGCTCTCCTTCTCATCACTCTCCTTCTGAAAATTTCGTGAGCACCTCATCGCCCTCTGCGAGCTGCCTCTTAAATTTCTCTGGCGGTCCATCGAAGTAAATCGCCCCGTTATCTACCACTAGGACGCGGTCGGAGAATTCCAGAGCGTAGCGGACCAGCTGCGTCGTATAGACGACGGCCTGTCCCTGGCTGGTGGCTTCCCGCATGATCGCTTTCATCTCCTTCAGCCCGGAGGGATCCAGCCCGGAAGCGAAGGGTTCATCGAAGAGCCCGATCATCGACCGCACCGCGTGATAGCAAGTGAGGGCGAGCTTGAATCGCTGTCCGCGCGAGAGGGAAGAGGGCAGCAGGCGACTGTGCGAAATAATCCCGAACTTTTCCAGTAGCGCCACCGCCTCGCTCTCGCGGTCCTCATCACTGCGCTCGTAGAGATTGATCCAGGTCTCGAGGTTTTCCAACACGCTGAGGTCCTCGAAGAAGGCCGGGAAATCCGGGACGAAGGAAATCTTATTCCGCTGCTCCGCCGAAGCCCTTCGCCGCGCCCGTGAGTTTTACCAATAAGTTCCCGCTGCCGGTCATAGATGCAGGATAGCTGCTCACTCCAGTCTCACAAGATCTCCGAACTCTGAGTTGGCTCCATTGCCGCCTCTCCGGCAGACTCTCGGCATGCCCCTCACTGTTCACGGAAAGCATTTCCATCTCGATGGAAAGCGGCACTTCCTGCGCACGGTGACCTACGGCCCCTTTCCGCCGGAGAGCGATCACCGCCCGGCGCGGGATTTCCCCCGCATCCGCTCGGCGGGTTTCGACTCTATCCGCACCTACGGCCTGCCGGATTGGGAGCTCCTTGACCAGGCTGCGGCCCATGATCTCCTCGTCATCCCGACCCATGCCTGGGCGCATGGCTGCGACTTCCTCGCGGACGGCAGCATTTTTAAGGAGGCCCGCCGCGAACTGCTCGAGTGGCTTCGTCAATCCCACCGCCATCCCGCTCTCGGCGCGCTGCTCGTGGGCAATGAGATTCCGTCTGACATGGCGATGTGGATGGGTCCGCTGGAAGTCGTGGCCCACCTCGATCAGCTCATCCTCGAAGCTCGCGAAATCGCTCCGGACCTGCCGCTGGGCTATGCCAATTTCCCTACCACCGAGTATCTCGAACCGACGCTGGCCGACTTCACCGCCTTTAATCTCTACCTTGAGGATCCGGAGGCTCTCGCGCGATACCTCCCGCGTCTCCATCACCTCGCCGGGGACCGACCAGTCTTTCTCACCGAGTTCGGGCTGGATACGCAGGGCCGCTCTGAAGAGCTGCAGGCCACTCTTCTTCCTAAAGCGCTCTGCCTCTCACGTGAGGCCGGATTGGCCGGAGCGACTCTCTATGCCTGGTCGGACGATTGGTTCAATAATGGCGCGACGGT
>CALBVA010000254.1 GCA_937969125.1 uncultured Verrucomicrobiales bacterium
GAGGAAGGATTGGCTGCTTTCAGGCCTGTGCTATTTAGGTGTGTCTCTGGCCTCAGCTCAGATCGACCCTGAGGTGGGTGAAGGGATCGAGGAGGAGCCGCTAGTTGGGGAAGCTCTCCCTGATCCGGCGCTTCCGCTGGAGGAGGATCTACCGCTTCCTTTCTGGAGTGAGGATAAATTGGCCGATCTGGAATCGGGGGATTATATTCCGGGTTCGAGCATTATGGGGCAGATCGCGTTGGATTATCTGTATTCTGATAATGACGAGGTCATTGAGGTCGATCCCTCGATTCGTGATTTGCCGGAGATCTTCAACGAGCCTGAAGAGTGGCCAACAGTCATCGCGGAGCATTTTTTGCCGAAATATTTCCGAGATCCGCAGCGTGGCTATCTTAATGATCCCCAGGAGTTATTGACTACCCAGGAGTATCGGGATCGTGAGAGCTTTCTGGAGTATCACGCGAAGGACACCGATATCGACCTCTATATCTACCTGTTTGATGCGAAGCAGGAGCTTCCGGAAGGCGTGACGATCGAGAAGGTCATGGCAGAGCATCCGATGAACGAGGGCGCTGCGGCGCTCGTCTTTTATTTTCTGGAGGCGCCGGAGCGATCACAGCTGGCATTTTCCCGACGTGTCCGTGAATCAATCCCGCTGGATGAGCGCGAGAAGGTGCTCCGCATGGCGGTGGAGGAGGGGATGGAAAAATCGGAAGCGTCTTCGCAACTTGAGGGTTTTTCCATTCAGCTTTCCATTCGCCTTTATTGGATGGAGCGAGTGGTGGCCAAGGCGGGCTCCGGTGGTGTTTCGGCAATGCCCATCGATCTCGCTGAGATGAAGATCGTGCCGCGTAAGAAATTGGGGGCTATTGATAAGCTCCGTGAGACACCGGGAGTATATTATTCATTAATTGGCATAGGTGTGTTGATTCCGTTTTTGGTCATTCTGTTTTTGCTGAGGTATTTTTCCGAAAAAAAGAGGGTCTTTATTTTCCCTGATGCTCAAGGCGATCCTCTTCTGGAGGCGCCGCATGCGGCGGGAGTGGGCGGAGTGATTTCCTATGCTTCGGCGACCCTGCCGCCAGCTCTTCAGCGGGACAGTGTGCCGGACTACCTTCAAAAGATGTAAAGGTCTGCAAGGTTTGATTTTTTGATTGCAAATGATAGTGATTCAAAGAATATAGACCTCGTCCTTTTTTAAAGGTTTAGGAGGCTTGACCGGCGCTCTTTTTCAGGTTCGGGGGTTCCTGTTGAGCTCTGGTCAGGCCTTCGATTTTTTATGGCGGAATCGCGGACAAGTTGGAAGGCTGGCAGCGTTTTCCGTGTATGGAGAAGGACATGGCCGGTGCCCGAGAGCGGTTCTCATTGTCGGTGGCATGCAGACTGCGAGTCTTTGGCCGTTGCAATGGCCCCGCGACCCACGTAGGATTATAAAAATGACGAGGAAGATTCTGGCATCTTGGAACGCGATCTTGATCGCGTGCGTTTCTCCGGCGATTGCGGTGGAGGGGAGTGATTCCCCAACTCCAGAGGCCTCGCTCGAACGGTCTTATTTTAATGATCTGGAAGCTCCGGAGAATCTCGAGGATCTTCGTAAGATTCAATCAGCCCTTCAGGAGTGTCTCGAACAGACAAGAGCGGCCACGGTCTGTCTGAAGCTGGGTGAAGGTTTCGGGAGTGGTGTGATTGTCAGTCCTGAGGGTCTGGTCCTGACGGCGGCCCACGTCACTAGCGAAATCGGGAGCGAGATTACAGTAGTGATGGAGGACGGGCGGGAGTTCCAAGGCCTTGCTCTGGGACTTCATGCTGGGACGGACGCTGCGATGCTGCAAATCACGGATGCAGACAAGGGGCCATTTCCTTTCGTGCGGCTGGACGACGATGACACGACGAAGCTGGGAGACTGGGTTTTCGCACTGGGTCACTCTGGCGGATTTGATGAGGCACGTGGGGTCAATGTGCGCCTCGGAAGGTTGGTCAGACAGGCCGAGTCCACAGTGCAGTCAGATTGCATGCTGATTGGTGGAGATTCCGGCGGTCCGCTCTTCAATATGATGGGTGCCTTGATCGGAATTCATAGTCGGGTCGGTGGTTCGC
This sequence comes from uncultured Verrucomicrobiales bacterium, assembly GCA_937969125.1. Lineage (GTDB taxonomy): Bacteria > Verrucomicrobiota > Verrucomicrobiia > Verrucomicrobiales > Akkermansiaceae > SW10. The sequence goes on from CALBVA010000254.1 coordinate 2,098, forward strand.
GAGAGGAGAGTATGCATGTGCCCCTTCGCGAGTTTCAGAAGAACTGGGAGCGAATGAAGAAAAAGGAATTCATCGGGGAAGGCCCTTTCGCGACCAAGAAGGTCCCAGGGAGTGGTTTTCTGGGAGTGATTCTGGAACCAGCTTCCGAGGGGGGGCTTCGCGTGAAAGAGATTTGGGAAGATGGGCCAGCGGAGAAGGCTGGATTGAAGGTCGGGGACCGCATTGTCGAATTTGACGGGGCCGAGGCGACCGAGGAGCAATTTAAAACTCTGATGGACGAACTGGCCACCGGGGATCGATTGACCCTTAAGTGGATCAGTGGCGAGGAAAGTGATAAAAAAACCAAAGAAAAGGCCGTGAAACTCGGTGAACGACCATGAAATTACTCTCTCTGTTTTCTCTTACCTTACTGATCGTCCTGCCGGTCAATGCGACCTCGCTTCCGTCCGAAAAACGTAAGACGGGCAAGCTGATGCAATCAGTTCTCGGTCCTGTTCAGCTCTCACTTCAGGGGAGCAGTGCCGTTTTCTATAATGACAAGAGCCGCACGAATTTCATCTACGGGACGGTGATTAGCGAAGATGGCTATATTCTCACCAAGGCCAGTGAGCTGGACGAGGTGAAGGATTTCCACGTGCGGGTGGGCTCGCGGAAGTACTCCCAACCGAAACGTATCGCCAGCAATGAACAATGGGACGTGGCCTTGATTAAGATCGATGCTAGCGATCTACGCCCGGTCGATCTCTCGGGCAGTAGTGAACTGGATCATGGGACCTGGGTGGTCGCGAACGGTGCAACTGAGCGCCGCTTCCGCCGTCCTCGTGCCGGTGTCATTAGCGCGAACAAGCGCACCATCAAGGGTGGCAACACTGCCGTTTTGGGAGTTCAGTTCCAGTCCTCCGATGAGGGGATCATAATTAATGCAGTGACCGAAAACTCCGGAGCAGAGAAGGCGGGCTTGAAGGAAGGCGATCTCCTTCTTAAGGCGGAAGGTGAGGAGATTGGAGAAATCGATGTGATCTTGAAGCTCTTGAAGTCGAAATCAGTCGGCGAGTCCTTCTCAATCGAGGTTAAGCGCGAGGAAGAAGTGATGAGCTTTAAGGTGGAGCTGATGGCGCGGCACAAGCTCTATAAAGGAGTGCGGGATCGTAATGATCAGATGAGTGGAGGTGAGGCCCAGCAATCCCCCCGACGGACTAATTTCCCCCTCGTCCTGCAACATGAGATCATGTTAACGCGCCGCACCGTGGGTGGTCCGCTGTTCACTCTCGATGGAGAATTTGTCGGTATGAACATTGCCGCCGCAAACCGAGTGGAGGCCTTTGCCATTCCCGTGGAAGAGATTGCGAAGCTCTGGGAGGAAATGAATCCTGCGGAGAAGTAACTCAGCGTGACTCTTCGCGGTGCTTCTTGAAGATCGTGAGGGTGGCATTGCGCTCCTCACTGTGATCGAGGATGGGCGCGACATAACCACTCGCGATCGGGTCGCCGTTCTCCGGTGGGGAGAGTAAGAGCTTGGGCGGGACCTCTGCCAACTCAGGGACCCACTTCTTGATATACTCGCCATTTGCGTCGAATCGCTTCGTTTGGGACC
>CALBVA010000255.1 GCA_937969125.1 uncultured Verrucomicrobiales bacterium
TGGCAGCTCTCTAAAGCTTGTTGGGGCCTTGGGCATTATTTCGGAAGACTCACTATCAGAATCCTTTGCTGCAATCAAACGCTTACCTGACAAACCATTTCGCTTATAATCCTTATAAAGATAACTTGCTGACGATGGTGCCTCCTTGGCTTGAAGGAGATTTCGGCCGAGATTATTCACATCCAGCAATTGTGGAGCCCCTCCCATAGAAAAAATATAAGTTTCCCCAGGAGGGATAGTCACCGCAGGCAACTTAAAGAAGACCTGACCGCCAAGGCGGCCATCAAAACTGTCTCTCTCGCCTCCGAAGTAGATCTCGCGGGTAAAATTACTGTCATTATCAAATTGGACACTCTTTTTTCCGTTTAGAAAGAGTTGAAGCAGCATGGGCCGGTCCAGCCTCATTTCGACATTATATGGATTCCACAAACCGACCCGCGGGTAGAGACAAAGACGTAGAACGTTGCCTGCATCGTCTTCTTCGCCCTCCTGGTAGGTCGCTAAGTTATAATAACAACAAGCTTCCACAATTACCGGAGTCATCTTGACAACACTAAGGTTGCGAGGGTCAACCGGTTTCCCATTCTCATCATCGTAAACATTACTATTAGAGCCTTGCCGATGATCCACATCAGGAGCTCCCACCCAGGTCTTGGCGGGACGAATTCCAGTTTTCCCATTTTCGAATTCAAACTCTCTGGCGAGATTGGCCCAGTTGTAGAGGAGTTCGAAGGTCGGAGCAACATCCTGAAATCCGGACTCGTCATAACTCTCAGCCCGGAGCTGTGCGTAGGCCTCGTTTGGCGGACCTACCAGCCGATCCTCCGGATCGATACCGATATAATAAGGAACAGAAATGTCTTCATCGCGGAAGCTCGGAGCGGTCTCACCATCCCCTCCATAAAGGAAGGCTGAGAGATTCTTTTTCAAACCACCATCACGGACATTCACGATAGGGCTGAACGATGTGCTCGTTAGCGAGTGGAAATTTGCCCGGACTCCGTCTCGATTGGATGGGTTTATAAGAGTTAGGCTCTTCGGTGTGAGAACCCGACCATCCTGCCCTCCATTTCCAACCAAAATCTGATCAACTACCGCAGGGTCGGCATCTTGAGCGTGGAGCATGCGCTCGATACCATCACCATTAGGACTATAAGGCCGTGACCGGTGACGATCTTCTTTACCAATGGCAGCCTTCTGGCTGTCGGAGGTGATCCACCAGGCGTAGGTTCCATTTGGCCGCCATTCGGTCCGCCCGTTTGGAAGTTGCTGGCGTTTCTCGGTGCTCATCAGCTTGGCGACTACCTCGTCATTGGGTCTGTCCACCGATCCTTCTCCGACCAGCTTAATTCCCTCGGTGCCAACCTGAAGGGTATCAGTCACAGCATCTTGAAACCGTCGCCCTCCGGAAATCCGATCCTTCCCGCCCTCATTTCCGCTGACGAGGTAATTAATAATATGATCTTTGGCCTGATAATTGATGCCTTCCCTCGCATCCTGCATGGTGGAGGTCCGGCTATCGCGGGTAAAGGGGCTCCCGTTAGGGCCGGCATTCGGGCCTTCATAGAAAGTCGACATGACCCCGAGCCAATTTTCATTGGCAACGCCATCGACGTCCAAAGTATCAGGGTTTTTATCGAGAATTCCTGCACTGACGGCGATCCGACGGTCGGGACCGAGTTCGCGCTGCAGCTCGCCAATCGCGATCATAAGAGCAAGTCTGGCATTTGCCTTAGCTTCTTCCTCAGCCCACTCCAAACGGCTGGATCGCACCGTCACTGCCGACAAGGACAGGAAGGCGACCGCCACCAAAGTGAGCAGTAACAGGACTGAAATGGTTGCTATCAGGGCAAATCCTCTGGACGATGGAATGACACGTTGCGCTTTCATGATGTTCACTATGTAAACACATTGTGCTCTCACGGCAATCGAAAATTGCGTTCAAAAACAGTCAAAGTCAGGGGGGAATCTCCCCAAAACACCCGTAACAATCTGATTACAAGAACAAAAGACCTTTCGGGAATCTTTCAGAGGCTGATTACGAGAATAAAGGAATTTTGTAAAGATTCCCGAATCTTTTCTCTAGAAAAGCCCAAAAACTGTTCTGATGAACATAATTTTCTTCCTCGAGCCAAGAGTAATTCTCCTCGAAAGCGGGAACGATTGGGAAAGAAATCCGAATCTCCACACGCATCGAGGGGCATTGCTGAGGCGTCCTCCATGGTGGCTCCGTGCGAGTCCCCGAAAATATGGCCAAAGGGCTCCGCAATCCTTCGAATCGAGCTAGAGCCAGAAACGATCAAATCACAGACTACCGAGGTTGCCGTGACCATCGAGTGAACCAAGCCTGCCGTGGCCTGATAAAAAAACAGTCAGGTTCTGGAAAACCTGGCTGTTTTTTTGCGTAAGTTTGACCACGCTCCTAAAGAGTCTTTTTTTTATGGCCCCTCCAGCACCCATCGATCCATTTGCGATTAACCGTCGCCACTTTTTCAAGAAATCCTCCACCGGAATTGGCGGGATGGCATTGGCCTCAATGCTCGCGAAGGCCGAGAACCAAAGCTTAGACGGCATCCTAGGCGGTCCCGGCATTACGCCAAAGGCTAAGCGGGTGATCTACCTCTTTCAATCCGGCGGCCCCTCGCAGTTCGAACTTTTTGACAATAAACCCTACCTCCGCGAGCACCACGGCGAGGAAATTCCAGACGATCTGGACATCCGCAAAACCGGGATGTCGGGCAATCAATCCTCCATCCCGCTCGCCGGCTCGGTCTGCACCGACTTCAATCGACACGGAAAAAGCGGACAGGAGATGTCCGACTTCATTCCCTGGCATCACAAGATCGCCGATGACATCTGCATCATGCGGAACGTCTACACTGACGCCATCAATCACGATCCCGCCATCACCTTCATCCAAACCGGCGCACAGATCGCCGGCCGCCCTTGCCTGGGCTCCTGGCTTTCCTACGGACTCGGCACTGAAAATACCGACCTGCCGAACTTCATTGTCATGGTCAGTAAAAATGGTGGCGGACAACCCCTCTATTCCCGCCTTTGGGGATCCGGCTTCCTTGATTCCCGTCACCAGGGGGTCAATTTCCTCCCCGGAAAAGATCCTGTCCTTTACCTCAGCAATCCCGAAGGCGTGAGCCGAGAAAGCCGCCGCGCCATGCTCGATAAGCTCGGTGAGCTAAACTATGAGCAATACCGCCGTGAGCTCGATCCCGAGATTGAGTCACGCATCGCCCAGTATGAGATGGCTTACCGGATGCAGTCCAGTGTGCCCGAGGTCACCAATGTGTCAGACGAGCCACAATCTACCTGGGATCTTTACGGGGAAGAGGCCAAGGAACCGGGCACCTATGCCGCGAATTGTCTCAAAGCTCGCCGCCTCGCTGAACGCGGGGTGCAATTTATCCAACTTTACCATCAGGGCTGGGATGCCCATGGCGGACTCCCCGGCTCGATGAAGGATCGCTGCAAAAAGACCGACCGCGGCTCCGCAGCTCTGATCATGGACTTGAAACAACGCGGTCTCCTGGAGGATACCCTCGTCATTTGGGGCGGAGAATTCGGTCGCACGCCATACTCACAGGGTGCCATTAGCTCGAAGAACTACGGCCGTGATCACCATCAGTCATGCTTCTCCATGTGGATGGCCGGCGGTGGAATCAAAGGCGGCATCACAGTAGGCCATACTGATAAGTATGGTAATAAGATCGTGCGTCCGGATGGCTCTCCAATCGGGGGCCTCAGTAAGCATCACTACGATAAGGACGCGATCCACATCCATGACCTTCAGGCCACCATCCTGGAACTTATGGGCATCGATCACACCCGCCTCTCTCATAAGTTCCAGGGCCGCCGTTTCCGCCTCACTGATGTTCACGGCAAGGTCGTGAAGCAAATCTTGGCCTAGAGATCCGGATCAGCGGGACTCATTGATGCAATCCCTCCCCTGCCCCGCTCCGGACCACTGATGTCTTCCCCTCGCTCCCTCGCCGGAAAACTCGGCCGCCTCCCCCTCTGGCGACAAGTCGCCGCCCTCGCGATCTGGCCCTTTCTTGAGCAGATCCTGGGGTTCATGGTCTCCACCATCGATCTCCTCCTCGCCACCCGCATGGTGGAGGGAGACACCCGTATCGCCATGGTGGATGCCCTCGGCCTCGGAGGATATGTCATGTGGCTTATGATGATCGTTCAGGGCTCCACAGCCACCGGAGTCATGGCCATCGTGTCCCGCGCCGCCGGTGCACGTCAGATCGATGAAGCACGTAGCGGCCTCACCCAGGGGCTGCTCATTGGACTCACCCTCGGCATCGTCTCCGGGATCATCATTCGCTCCTTTCTCCCACATCTCATCGCCGCCTTCGCGCTTTCTCCGGAGGCTGCAGCCTTCGCTCACGAATACCTCGCTATCCTTTGCTGGACCTGCCCGATCCTCGGCCTGCTCTTCTCCTGCACCTACTCGCTCCGCGCCATCGGTGACACCCGGACGCCCTTTTTCGTGATGCTGGTCATCAATCTAATCAATGCCTCCCTCAGCTGGCTTCTTGTTTTCGGTCCAGAGCCCTTTGGCGGACTCGGAATCAGCGGACTCGCATACGGCAGCCTTTTCGCTTGGGCCCTCGGCACCACCGTCATACTCGCCCTCCTTTTCCGCGCAAACCGCCCGCAGGAAGATGAGGTGACATTGACCCTCAGAGACAATACGCGAGACGATTGGAAACCACATCCCACAATGATGGCCCGCATTGGCAAAGTCGGCCTGCCCCATGGATTTGAAATGACCGGCATGTGGCTGATCCACGCCTACGTCCTTAATCTCATTACCCGACTTCCCATCGAAGGCGCACTCGGAGCGCATATTATCGCCATCCGGATCGAGTCCCTCAGCTTCTTGCCCGGCTTCGCCATCGGCACCGCCTCCGCCACCCTCGTGGGTCAATATCTTGGCGCAAAAAATCCCGCCATGGCCATGAAGGCCCTCCGCACTGCCTGGATCTTCGCCCTCGTTTTCATGAGCAGCATCGGGGTCTTTTTCCTCATCGCTCCGGAAACCATCGTTCGCCTCATTCTGCCCGAGACCGATGCCCAGGCCTCCGCGCTCATCGCCATCGCCAGCCCCCTCATCTTCCTCTGCGGAATCTTCCAGCCCGCCCTCGCCACCAATATCATCATGAAGACCAGCCTTCGTGGTGCCGGGGCCACCCGCAGCATTATGAAGGCCTCATTCGCCTCCCTCATCTTCTACCGCATCATCGTCATGACAGCCTGCGCAGGGACCATTGGCCTCAATCTCACCACCATCTGGATCATCATGAGCCTCGATCTGTTCACTCAGGCCCTCTACTTCGCTCTGCTTGCGAAACGTGGGACCTGGCTGGAAACTCAGGTCTGAGTATCCTGTCTGAAAATGATTCCAGTTGACCGGAATCGCTCCCGCCCTTACAGCGGACGAGTTCTTGAGATTGATCCAGCCATTCAAAAGAATTTCACCCTCTTCTTTCAGCTGGGAAACCCAATACCACCATGGCCTCGACACAAGCACGTAACAAAAACCGGAATCGTCCTACCAAGTCTCACTCAGCACGCCTTAAGCGTCAGAATGACCACAAGAAGCGCCTTGTCGCCCTTGGCATGGATCAAGCCACTGTCGATGCGATGAACCCCAAGGACGTGCGCGACAAGCTGAAGTATCCGGCCAAGGTTGCCAAGGAGTGCGCTGCCAACAACTCCTAGTTGTTCGACACGATCTTACCACACGCTCGCCGGTCAATATCGACCGGATCGGGCAAGACCTTCCCTCTCAATTGAGAGGGAATTTTTTTACCCTCATATCGCCTCGGGCGTCAGCCTACGACAGATCCCGCTCCGCAATCTATCGTTTCGTCCCCTTTCTCGCATCGCGATCCTTAAACCGCGATCGACGCCCAACGCCCATCGGTACCGAGTTCTGGGAGGCGGTGATTGTTCTGATTGATTTCTGTCCGGCGATCTGCCTTTCTCGCCGTCGTCATGTTCTTTGTTTTTTCCTGATCTCTGACTCAAGACCGCCTGCCCGGGTTTTTCGGGCAGGTGAAAAATCGTGAGCTGCCAGTGTTTGTTTCTGGCGGTTCCGAGATCCCACGCGCGCACTGCGATCTCCTGTGCCCCAGCGTGCGTATGTCTTGAGCACAGGGAAAAGAAAGAACTCTCCATGAATACCCAGCATGTCCCAGCAGGGACAGCATTTGCCGTGGCCACGCGCATCCTTTCGGGGCAGCCGTGGTCTGCCAAATTGATTAAGAATGATGCGCTCCGGCGTCACTTAAAATTCCTCAGTCGGAGCTTCCGGACGAGGGATCAAGCGATCCTGAAACTTCGCCCGGATCTGGAACGACTTCTCCGCCCATTGTTGGAGAAGACGACGGTCCTTTGTGACTTTCATCCCAAAGAGCTGGCGGTGATTCCGTCACTCATTCGGATGGCATACTATCGTGAATTCTGGGTTCGGGATCCTGCCGATTGGCCCGCATCGACCGGTTCGACCCGGGAGCAGTGGGAGGGATTCATTGCCCATCTTTTCGAACGCTACCCGGTTGCCCGGCGATGGTATCGGGTCTGGGAAATCAAGGGGACCTTGAGATACCGGGAGCGTGATTGGTATTGCCAGCTAGCCCAAGGTGCCGGACGGCGTTCTCTCGAAGGGCTGCCTGATACGATCAATTCCCGCGCGCTACATCTTTCGGACCAAGCTCCGGGAGAGCTTACTATGCGGCAGAGTTTTCGCTGGGCGCAGTTGAAGATTCTGCAGGCTTCGGAGGCATTGATAGAGGCGGTTCTGGAAAGCCCATTGGTGGATGATTTCTCACACGATACGATTTGGTTTCGTCTCTTCCAGAAAGTCGCATCGTCTCCAGATTTCGACCCGTGCAACTTCGGAATCATTGCCGATGCTTTGCTGCTGCTCGTGCGGACGGGTGAGTGGTGTCAGGCAAAGAAGTTGGTGAATGATCCGCTACAGCAGCTTCTCAATCACTGTGTAGGACGATGGCAATCCCTCCCGGATCATCCGAATCTCACGCTCAAAGAGATCAGGAGGCCGGGTTTGCGAGCGGAGTTGACAGAGCTGGCTTTCGCGACCTGGGAACCGATGCAGGAGGTCGCGCATTTCCAAACCGAGGTTTGTGGACAGAATGGGTGGCGACCAGATGCCGAAATCATCGAACTAACGACTCATGCCCAACTTCTGGAGGAATCACGGAGGATGCACCATTGTGTCGATAGTTATCGTGAGTTCTGCCTGAAGCGGTCTTCCTCGATTTTCACCCTCCGCTATCTGGATGAGTCTGGAAAGGCGCGACCGGGGGTGACGATCGAGGTCTATCGTCCGAAGCGACGGATCGTACAGGTACGCCGGAAGCGGAATGACGACCCCTACGAACATGAGTGGGATATCCTGAGAAAGTGGGCGGAGCAAAATCGACTGGTATTCTGATTGATTAAAAATTGCTCCTCTCACGGGATCTCTTCATTCTTGCGCCATGGGATTTCATTTTGAAGAGGAGCACATTCTGGGTGGCTCGATCGATAATCGCACAAAGGGGAAAACGGTGATCACGATCAACTTCACGAATCACACTTCCAGCCTGGTGACGCTGCAGGGAAATCCTTGTCGAGATCTGGCGGGATCGCTCTGGAACTTCCGACACCCGTTCGCGAAGTTGGATGCGGAGCCGGGTGAACCGTGCTTTTTCATTCCTCCGCTCTGCGAGGGATCGGTGGGGCACATCAGCTACACGCGCAAGACGGAGGTCCCGGTACTGCCAATCGATGAGCACTACGACCGGCTCTTTGATGAGGACAAGGAGGACCCGCCGATGAAAATCGCACCGGTGCTGGATCTCGAGTGGTTTTCGCAGAAGTTCGGCCAAGTGGAGGTGGACTGTCAGCAGATAGCGCTGGAACTGGTGGAAATGGCGTGGTCACTGGGCGAAGAGGAGGCTGCGGAGGGGGCGCAATTGGTAAAGAAGATGCGGGAGGAGGTGATCTTAAAAAGTCAGGAGAGCATGGCGGGATTTTATGAAGAGATGGAACTCATTGAGGAATATGTGGCGGAAGATCCGGAGCCTCACGGGCTGGAAGAACAGTGCTTCCTAATCGTGCAGGAGTTTATACTCAATTCGGCGGACGACTCGGAAGAAAAGCTGAACCTGCACAGTGATCTTCTCAAGCTACAGGAGCAGATAGCGGGAGCCTTCATCCATTATGACGGTGAGGGAAACTTCGAGGATATACCCAGGACGATCAAACTCCTCGATGGGGTTCTCCCATTCATCGAGCGCGCAGCGACAGGTGCTAAATCCGTGACGGAAACGACGGCAAACCTCCTGGAAATGCTGCACATGGGGGTGTACGCTCTACGAGAGCGATTGGCGGGCCAGCAGGAGAGTTGAGGTTGAGCAGTGGCGAGGGCGGCGAATCTCACCCCCGCTGGCGGGCGAACTTTACCTCCATGCGGACGATCAGTGCTCCGAAAAGGAGGACCATAACATTGTAATAGATCCAAAGCAGGACAACAAGGAAGGACCCGATGAGCCCATAGACACTGAGGTTATCCCCGAAGGAAAGGAGCTGAAGAACCCGACTGCCAAGTTCCCAGAGTCCGGCAGCAATCATTCCGCCAACGAGGGCGAGGAGCCAGGTGACTTTCTCCTTGGAGAGGAAGCGGTAGATGAGGGTGAGGAGGATGACATTGACCACCGAACTGATGATGAGAGAGGAGTATTTCAAGACCTCCGGCATGACAGGAAATCGCTCCGAGCCGGCGGAGGCGAGGGCGCGGATGGCAAAGCCGCTGACGAACATGACGACGATGACAATGCCGATGCCGAGAATCATACCGATCGAGCGGAGGCGGCTTTTGAGGAGGAGCTTAATAGAGGGCCAGAAGCCGCGGTGTTTCTTCAGCCGCTTGACGTCCCAGATGCGGTAAAAGGCGCGGTCCAGCTGTGCGAAAATGAGGGTGGCGGCGAAGAAGAAGGCGACGAAGGCGAGAGGCCCGGTGGTGGGTGAACCGGTCTGAATTTGACCGATGAGGCGGCTCATTGACTCACCGAACTCCGGGGAAATCTGGGTCGAGATGAGGCCAATGATCTCCTCCTTTGCGCTGGGACCGCCGGACATGAAGCGGAAAAAGAAGCCCACTCCGGAGAGCAGGATGATCATGAGGGGGAAGAGGGAAAGGGCTCCGTAGTAGGCCACGCCGGCGGCGAGCGAGGTGCACTCATAGTGTCCCCAGGCGTTCGCGATGGCCCCGATCCGTTTCAGCATGTCGAAGGATAGATCCAGCCGAGCGCATCACAAGGTGCTACTGAGCCGCAGCCTTCTTCCGCTCTCTTTTCTCGCGGTATTTCCACTCATGGACGAGGTCTTCCGGTTTCACGGAGGAGGCTTGGCCGGTCACCCCGCCGCTTCTTTCGAGAGGTGCTTCCGATACACGGATAAAAAACTCCCTGCTAGACTCTTACAAGCACACCCACCTTTTGCGCGGAGGTTATTTTTGTGATTCCTGTCTTTCTTAACTGAAAATTAATGATTTGAATGACATCTCCCTTCCGCCTTGCAACAAGCGAAGTGTGAGACACTTCAGGGACGGGATGTTCCAACTGCCATCCCCTCTCTGATCTCCCACCCCTCCATCATCACTCACTCTTCGGCGCACCCGGCCTCCTGGCGGCGCTGCGAAATTTTCTCACCCACGCCAATCAACAAGAGAAAGTGTCGCTTTGTTAGAAAGGAGCAGCTCGCCATCCAAACGCTGATAAATCCGACCGCTTCCTCAGCCTCCACTGCGACTACCGCAGCAGTTCACAAGGTGCAGCTCGGTTAAATTTTCAGCGTTCTCTACGAACGCTTTACACGAGGAGATCGCTCAGAGAGTGGGAGGGAGTCAGCAAGAGGCTTTAGTCTTTTCGGACGGCTCCTTGACCAATGGAAAGCATTTGGATATGTTCGGAGGTGTTAATCGCCTCGCTGATGATTAGCTTGATGGCCGCCTCCCCAAGCCCGTCACCCGATAATTGATCACAATGATTACCAAAAAGATTTTTCTCGCGACCTGGGCCACCGTGGTCGCAGCTCCTTCTCTCGTCAGTGCCAATGATAATTTCGCGGATGCGGAAGTCATTAACTACACCGGCTCACCTATCGCCATCGCCGCGACCACGGAGGGTGCCTCGACCGAGGCGAACGAAATGTTGCACGACGGGGTGGGTAATCAATCCGTCTGGTATCAATTCACCCCGTCCACCAATACGCGACTGGAAGTGGAGATCACTTACGAAATGGGCCAGGCCTCGGTTCTGGATGCGGTTCTCGCCATTTATAACGGGACTTCATTGAGCGACCTGCAAGTGGTGAGCCGCTACTCCACTCTCTTCGTGCCCGCGACAAGCCGCCGTGGGGTGGCTGGCCGGAACGATGCGAATGAGCCGCTTTCGCCCAATGCCTACCTCACTCTGGATGTCACCGCCGGGACTACTTATTACATCGCGGTCTCGGGTGAGAATAATCGGGGGGTCTTTACCCTGAATCTCCGGCCAACCCGGAATACGCTGCAACCGCTGGTGGAACTCCTGCCCACCCAATCGATGTGGAGACACCTCATCGCCCAGGATGGCGGCATGCCAGTGGACCCGAACAGCCAGGATCCCAATCTCGATTTCTATTCCACCTGGCAGCGGGACTCGAACTACGATGGCCCGACCTTCGCCGGCCCCTCCATGGCCCCAGTGGGATATAATGAGGTGAAGAACCTTATCAACCCTGGCGCGAGTAACCTCTGGATCATGGGATCCTCAGAAGCGCCTCCATCAGGCCAGCGCTACACTGCGTATCTTAAGACGACCTTCACCCCGGACCAACCGGTGGGCGGAATCGGGATCGAGGGTGTCTTTGATGATGGGGCGATTATTTATATTAATGGGACCGAGGTCACCCGGATCAATATGCCTGCCGGGGCTAATCCCAACGATTGGCAGACCCTTTCGCAGGATCAAAACCTTCCGGAGGCCCCCGGGACAGAATCCGAGCTCTTCATCCATTACCGGAATATCGCCGGTCTGAACCTTCCCGCCGGCCAGCCGGTCGATATCGCAGTGAGTCTGCACAATGGCTCCGCAGGAAGCAGCGACATGGGGATGGATCTAAGGATCTTCGGAACTGCCGAGGGGGAGCCTGCGCCACCGCCGGCCATCAAGGCACGAATCGAGCCAGAGCCGGAAGTTGGAACCTTCCGCCTCATCTGGGATGCCACCGCGAACACACCTTATAACATCGAGTCTAGTAGAACATTGAAGGAAGACGATTGGTCTGTCGTCAATGTGAACCCCATCATCAGAACCATGAGTGGGGAGACTTTTCAGACTCTAACCGATGCGAGCGGGAAGCAATTCTGGCGGGTCGTCCCCGCGCCCTAATCACCCCCAATGGCCAGGGATCACATCAAGCTCCAGATCATCATCATCATCTGGGGCTTCACCGCCGTTTTGGGTGACCTAATCACGCTGCCTGCCCCTGTTTTAGTGGCCTGGCGCACCGCGATGGCAGCTGCCATCCTATTAATCTGGCTGCGAAGAAAAGTAATCATTCCAGCCAAAGACGCCCTCATCTTCACCGCGACCGGCCTGGTGATTGGGGCGCATTGGGTGACCTTCTTCCTCGCAGTGGACATGGCTAATGTCTCCATTTGCATGGTTGGGCTAGCGACGCTCTCACTCTGGACCGCGATTCTGGAACCGCTGATGGTGCGTGGCCGCAGGTTCCGACAAATCGACCTCATCTTCGGCATGATTGTGCTCGGTGGAGTGGCAGTCATCTTCCGGAGCGAGCTGGGATACAGCCATGGTTTTCTCGTCGCCCTGCTATCAGCTTTTCTCGCAGCGATTTTTTCGGTGCTCAATAGTTTCCACATCAAAAAAGCAGGTCACCTTGTCATCACCTTTTATGAGATGGCGGGAGGGTTCATCCTGGCTTTAGCCTACCTGGTAGTCAGCGGCCATCCGGTGCCTGCGCCGGCCCCGCTCGATTGGCTATGGCTAACGATCCTTTCGATCTTCTGCACCGTGATCGCCTTTTCAGCCTATGTGGAGTTGCTAAAGCGAATGAGCGTCTTCACGATTAACTTCGCAAACAATCTGGAGCCAGTTTACGGCATCCTTCTGGCGGCGTTGATTCTCAGCGACCACGAACACCTCAATACAGGCTTCTATACCGGGGCATCGGTGATTCTGGGAGCGGTGCTGGGGTATCCGATAATCAACCAACTCACCCGCCGGAGCCACCGTGAGTCCGCGTAAATGCCTCCTCGTTTCAATTTCCCAATGAATGCTGTCCGACTTGAAGCGGACGCCCCATCCACCGGGAGCCATCAGGCCAAAGCCATGACACTGAGACACTATTCACTGAGACAACGCGAACGCCTGGAATTTTATCCGTTGCAATGAGAAACCGCCCACTTTAGCTTCTCATCAATGATGAAAAAACTTCGGATCCTCGCTGCATTCTTTTCCTTCAGCCTCGCAACGGCTGATGAAAAACCTGCCTCCGAGACCGCAAAAACAGATACCGCGGAAAAGAAAGAAGAGTGGATTCAAATTTTCAATGGCAAGGATCTCAAAGACTGGACACCCCACTTCACCGGTCACCCGCTCGGGGAAAACTTCCGAGACACCTTCAAAGTAAAGGACGGTATTCTGAGTGTCGATTATTCCGGATGGGAGGAATTCAAAGGAGAATTTGGCCACCTTTATTACAAGACGCCCTACTCGCACTATCGCATTCGCGCAACCTATCGCTTCGTCGGCAAGCAGCTCAAAGGCGGTCCCCGCTGGGCCAAGCGGAACAATGGGCTCATGCTCCATTGCCAGGATCCCAAGACCCTCAAGAAAGATCAAAAATTCCCCGCCAGCATCGAGGTGCAACTCCTCGGCGGACTCTCGGATGGCAAGGATCGCCCTACTCTCAATATCGCCACTCCGGGAACGCACGTTGTGTGGAAGGGGAAACTCCAAAAAAAACACTTACTGAAAACCGAAGGCCCTACCTTCCACGGTGACCAATGGGTCACCGTCGAAGTCGAAGTGCGGGGAGACAAGCTGAAGCACATCATCGATGGCAAAACGATCTGCGAATACTCCGGCGTCCAACTGGACGACGGCACTCCCTTGACCAAAGGCTGGATTTCCATCCAAGCCGAAACCGGTCCCTGCGAGTTCAAGAAAATCGAAATTCTGGAGCTGAAGGAGTAGCCCTTTGATCGGCGAAAATAACTTAGAAATCGAAGGAAAGCACCTCGGTATCGACTCCAGCTTCATCGAAGCCAACGCCTCCCTGCGCGCCCTTCAAGCATCGCAACACAGAGGAAGCCTACTGGGACCACCTCAAAAAACTGGCCGCAGAAGCCGGCATCGACACCACGGATACCAAGGCCGTGCGCAACTTTGACCGCACCCGCAAGGGTCGCAAAACCAGCAACACCGAGTGGGTCAACCCACACGATGAGACCAACTTTCACCTTAAAAACTAAAATTTCGAGAGAGCTGTTAGAGCTTTTTCTCGGTCGAGTTGCTGAAAATTTCCGGCTCGGAAAATTCGCAAAACACCTCCTTTTTCAGCAGGCTGCTAATCGAGGTCTCCAATAGTGCGAGGGATTTTCAGAGACTCGGATACTGCACGTTCACCAACGAGTGGCCTCTGATTTTTCCTCGCTGACAAGAAGCATCGCTGCTGCTGAAATGACAGCCTATGGGGATTCGACTTCTCTTCCTTTTCTTCTGCCTTGCGACTGCTCTCTCCGCTCAGGAAATCATTCCGAATGAAAAAGCGACGCGCTATCATAAACTACTCCTGAAACGTCCGGGTAATACCACCGTCTTCAGCCGCTTCGTGGAGGCCTGGCTGGATACGGCTGAGAAGGATGAATTGAAAAAGTGGCTGGAAGATGCAGCGGACACAGGCGACGCAAGCCATTGGCGGATTCTTGCGGCCTATCATGACTACCTCGGCAAGGATCAGGCTGCGCTGGAGGCCCTCCATCAAGCGGTAAAGAAATCGCCGAAATTGCCCGAGCTGCGCATGGCACGGGCGAAGCTGCAAGCTCGCTTACTGGTCTTTGAGGCTGCTTTGACCGATCTGGAAATCGCAATCTCAATGGGCGATGAGAAATACCTCGCTGAAGCCTCGAAGCTGCGCGGCGTCTATCTGGCACGGGCTGGGCGAATCAATGAAGCCTTGAAAGCGTGGACGGAGCTCATTGACAAATACCCGAGGGATGAGGAACTGAGAGAAGACCTCATTGAAATTCTGGTGGCGGAGGGACTGCACGCTGATGCGGCGGCGAATGCGGTGAAGCTGGTGGCGATGACCAAGGATCCTTATCAGGCCGCCCTGCGAAAGCTGCGTCTGGGCGATCTGCAGATCCTGAGTGATGATCGAAAGGCCGGGCTGAAAACTTATGAGGAGATCGTGGCGGCGACGGGTGCCGGGACGTGGCTGGAGCGCGAGGTGCTGGCACAGATCGAGCGGGTCTTTCTACGGGGTGATGATGTGAAAGGGCTGCGGGATTTTTATCAGAAGCTGATGGAAGCCCATCCTCGGCGGATCTCGATCCGGAAGGCGCTGGCCCACCAAATGGCGGCGAATCAAGAGCTGGCGGAGGCGACAAAACTCTTCCGGGAGGTCATTCAAATCACTCCGGGCGATTTAGGAAATAGGGAAGAATTCATCAGCTTTCTAGAGACGAACAAACAGTGGAAGGAAGCGGGAGCAGAGCTGCGTGAACTCATCAAACAGCGACCAGACGATGCGCAGCTCTGGGAGCATCTGGCACGGGTGGAGGCAGCGATGGAAAACAGCGATGGAGTGAAGGCCGCGCTGGCGGAGCTTCTCCGAATCCGACGTGATACGGCAGAAGGAATGATCGCAGTGGCGACCCTGCACGCCCAAGCGGGACTGGAGAAAGAGGCGGAAAAAATCCTGCGAGAGGCGCGGGACGCTTACCCGGAATCCGACGAACCAACAGAAGCCCTGGCTTCTCATTTGATTCGGAACGAAGGGAATGAGGAGGCCATTGAACTGTGGCGAAAGATGGCGGAGGGAGGAGATCGGGAGACGCTCCTGCGGATCAGTCGTTCACTTTCGAGCCACGGTGAGGAGCGGCAGGCCTTCACGCTGCTGCAGGCACGGCTGGATGATTTCCATGAAGACCCGCTAGTGCTGACGCGCTTTTGCCAGTTGGCACGGAGCGAGGAGGACTCGGCGACCGCCATTCCATTCGCGGTGCGATTGGTCGATTTGGCAAAGGCTCCGACCGAGCTGGAGAGCGCGGTGAAGCTAACCACCGGCCTGGCTCTGCAGGCGAAAAAGCTGGATGAGACGATCGCAGAGGTGGAGGAGTCCGCTCCCTCGGTGAAGGGCCAATGCCTCCTCGCCGGCCTCGTCACCCGGCTCGGTGATCACGCCCGGGCCAAGGTGATTTTGGAGAAAGCGGAAGAGGCGGATGATTCCCTGCTGACAAAATTCTTCCGGGTGCATCTGGAGGAGGAATTGGGAAATGATGAGCGCGCAATCACGCTGCTCCGCAAAATCATCAAACTGCCGGAGGGGCGAAAGACGGTCCACTTCCGGCGGCTCGTGATGCTCTTGGAAAGATCATACAACTATGAAGGTGCCCTCGCTGCGGTGGAAGAATGGAAGCGCTCCGCACCCGGTGACCAATCGGCCTGGTTGCGGCGGGCGGACCTTCTGTTAGAGAATGAGAAACCGGAGGAATCGATCACGGAGCTGCGGCGCTTGATCGGGAAATTTGGCCCGAAGCCGGAAACCCGTGCGCGACTTGCAGAAGCCCTGCATGAGGGTGGCGAACTCCGACCGGCTCGGAGAATCTACGAGCAACTCTATGAAGAAGCCGAAGAGCTACAGGCGAAATTGAAATGGGTGGCACCGCTAGCCCGGGTAGCGAAGGAGCAAGGAGAACTAGCCGGGCTGCTGGAGGACTTCGAGCGGCGGAAGAGGGCAAACCCGGGATCAGTCGCTCCCCTGCTGGCGATCGCGGAGGTGCATCGGGAACTAGATCATCCGGAGAAGCGGAGGTCGGCGCTGCTGGAGGCCTCACGTCGTCGCCCGGATGACGTGCAGCTGCTGCTGCGGATGGCGCGCGAGGAGGAACGGGCCGGGGAATATGATCGAGCAAAGGGAATCCTGGAGGATGCGATCAAGAAGGACCGCTCCGATAAGGCGCTCCGTCAACTCGCGAATCTCCATCTCAAGCGTGGAGAGATCCAATCCGGCCTGCGTCTCCTGAGTCAGATCCCCGGCGAGTTCGAGGACCCTAGAAACATCGAGGCCACGACCAATGCCCTCCTCGCGGGTGGCGAGGTCAATGCGGCCCTGAACCACCTTAGCGGCCTCATTGGAAATCACCCGAATGACTGGCGGCTGCAATACCTACTAGGGATCTGCTACGAGCTGGAGGAGGAACGAGAGAGGGCCTTCGAGATCTACGCCTCTCTCCAGGATGTCACCAATGAAATCAGCGGGGTGAAACCGCTGCTCACGCGAAAGATTCTCCGGCGAGATGAGCCTGCGAGATTCCCGGGGCTGCCGGGTGGCTGGAATGAGATGGGAGTGCTTGAGAATTCAATCTCGTATGAAACCTATTACCTCAGACAAGCACTGGAGGGAAGAGGCGGCGGCAGGAGAGTGGTCCGCCCTCCGGGGACTGCAAGCGAGGCACGAAGATTGGGGATGCTGCGGGCTGCCCTCGTGACACCGGAAGCAGACGAAGCAAAGGCTGAGGCAGTGAAGAAATTGAGCCGCTTGTCGGCGAGCGACCTCTCCGAGTTTTCTCTCTGGGCCTCCTCGAAATATGGTGCGCCATCGCTCCGGAAAAAGCTCACCGAAAAACTGACGAACGAGAAGGAAGCGGAGCTGAGTGAGCTGGAAAATTTCCTTTGGCTGAGGATGACCATCGATGAGCAATTCACAAACAATGCCACTAGGAAATTCTTTGGAGCTGCCCTCAAAAGAGTGGCGAAGCAGAACTGCCTAACCGCAGCAAGTCTCCTGTCCGCGGCCATCAAAAATGGTCTCATCAAGGAGGCCGTGAGCCTGAAGCTAATCAAAGATCTACTCGAAAGTTCGCCGGTGACAAAGCGGAGCAAAATCATTGAGGACATATTGCAAGACTCCAGAGATCCGTTCCACCATTCAGGAACGAAAAAAGAGATGGCTGACTTGGTCCTCTCACAAGCACTCGTCCTGCCAAAGGAAGATGCGGATCCGGGATGGCTCGTGCATGCCCTACAACATGCCCTCTCCGAAAAAAAAGTGGAGGAATCAATCGCGCTGATCAATCGCCTCACGGTGAGTCACCGCCTGAGCAACGCAAGTGGAGGCGTCCCTACACATCGCTATTCCCGTCACTCCGTGTATTGGCAGAGAGGTCAGAGAGAGCACATCCTCTCTGTGCCTAATTATCCTTCACACAGAGATAGCCGAGTGATGAGTGATCTCCATCCGGCGATTCTCGATCTCATCAGAAGAGAAATTCTCTCCAGACAGCATATCCGGGATCCTAAAATTCTAAAACTCCTCGCTGAACTCTCTCCTGAATTGGCCACGCCAGATTCCTGGAGCCAGATTGCTTTCCTCGCGGATTCGCTGGATCAGATCGAGGACAAGGCCACCCGCAAGCTGATGCGAACTGCTCTCTCGACGGCAGAGGACTTTCCCGGGATGATGGAGCAGTTAGCGACTTCCCCGCATCAAACCTCACTCATGCTCGCGGCCGGGTACTTTGCCAAAGAACGCAAATACCTGAAAAGTTATGAAGCTCTGCAGCGGGTGCGACACCTACCGATTTCACAAGTCGTGAGGAAGG
Organism: uncultured Verrucomicrobiales bacterium; assembly: GCA_937969125.1. Lineage (GTDB taxonomy): Bacteria > Verrucomicrobiota > Verrucomicrobiia > Verrucomicrobiales > Akkermansiaceae > SW10. The sequence goes on from CALBVA010000255.1 coordinate 17,927, forward strand.
TAGTGGATGGCCACCTCACTCATTTAGGGGCGATCCTTACCCGGCAGAATCCGGAGGGTTTCGAGGTGGGGCCCGCGAAAAGAGCCGGTCTGCGATTACGAAGAACTCTCTTCGGTAACGAGCGGGAGGCCCTTATTCAACATCTCGTCATCCTGGGACTGGAAAAAGAGGCGACCCGCCTGAAAGAGGCAACTGCGGCCAAGACCTCCGCCAATCGCTCCCGCAACCGGCAACAAAAGCCGGTCGGAATCGATGCTGCGATACACCACCTCGACTGTGGCGAACCGGAGAAGGCACTCCGCGAAGCTCTGAAGGCAATGAGGACAGCGCTGCGCAGTGGCAGCACATGGGAGATCGACAAAGCCGTCGAAATTATCGGAGCCCTGGGGCTGGGACCATCAGTGCTACAAGAAATGAGGCCCGGTCCCGAAATGAGCCAGCAACGCCAGAGGCAGTTTGCTGAAACTGCAGTGGCTCTCCACGATCCTAAAACAGCACTGGAGCTTTACCGAAAGCTCCATGAAGCGGACCCAACAAATCAAGAGATCTTCGCTTTGATACTCTCGATCACCCCCCTCAAGAACTGGGACAATTACGAAATCTCCAGAACGACCCTGCTTTCACTTTGGTCTCAGCTAGACCCCCATCAGCAGGAGGCACATCATGCGAAGACTACGAACATGGCCACTGCTTATCTGGAGGCCGGTGCTCCAGATGCCACCCCAGAATTTTTGAAAAAATTCAGCTCAGCGGTGAACTCAGAATTTGAAAATTGCTGGTCTTACTACGGATTTTTTAACGAAGAATCGAGTTCAAATGATCTCGCTTTAGTGACTCGAAAGAAGCTCATGATAGCAATGTTAGCCTACCCTGAGCTCGCCGCAGAAGGGTATCGCCAGCTATCAGAGAATGCCCCTTTTCACAATTTAAAAAAAGCGGATCTGGATCAGCTCGCCAGAAAAGCACTGCTGAGCCAGATTTCTCAAACACCACCGATCGAAGAGGAAGACGAGAACTCTGAAGCAAATCCTTTTGCAGCCTCCAAAATGGTGATCTTCAGTGAGACGGCTTTGAGAATACTCAATAAGACCCCAAACTTCTTTTACGAACCGGGAGTCATGGCCCAGCTACAGAAAAACTGGCCAGAAGATGCCCAGCTACTGACCCTAGTGCGGTCGATAGCCACCGGCCCGGAAGAGCAATCAGTAAAGGCCTACCGGATGTGGGAGGCCGTCCTCCCTGAGAGGGATGATCAGAAATTAACGAACCAGGAGACACTACTAAGACTCCTGAGCCGACAGCAGATCACGACGCGTGGATGGATTCCCCTCATGAGACAAGAGATCTCGAAGCATCTTCAAGACGACAGCAGCCCGCGCTCACCCGTGCTACTCAGTGAATGGGCGGAAATCCTAATGAAAACCCAAGGGAAGAATGAATTCCTCACCTTCATCACCGAGATCTTTGAGAGGCAGATGCTTCCCAAAAAGAAATGGCATCTTCTTCCGAAGCTAGGCACCTATCGACTCCCTCAAAAGTATTCAGAAAAAGTCGCAGAAGTATCGTATCTTCTGACAAAGATCAGTAATCGCCTTAGCGACAAAGTCCCTCTCGGAGTATTTCTAAACCGCCATCAACTCATCAACATCATGCATGTAGCGGGGCGACGTCATTCGAAATCTAGCAAGCTCACCTCCAGACATTTTTGGAAAGGACAGAATGACGACCCGGAAATCTTTTTGGAAGCTCTAGCCGAAGACCGCCGCATGGTGCCAGAACTCGGAGAAAAGAATCTATCACTGGACCGACTCATCTTTCTGAGTCAACCGGCGATGAGGCGAAGCAATAACGGCACTTTCACGATCGCCCAATGGAAGGAGAAGGTGCTCCAGCTTCTTAAAAAGCGGAGGGACTTCCACCCCGATGCGGTGGGGCTCCTTTCGGCGAACCTGGAATCGGATCCGCAAAGGCGGAGTTCATTAATCACTGAAGTGGCAGAGAGAAATCCCGGGCTTCTCCCTGCCCTCAAAGAGCGAGGTGAGACGCAGCTCCTGCTCTGGCTGCGCGAGAACAAACCTGCGGTTGGGACGGTCGCGCGGACCTCTCTGGACCAATATGAAGCCGAACTCAGGGAAGTCCACCTGCAAGAGTTGGCAGCCTGGGAAAAGAACGGCCTCCCAATTAAGAATCACCAGGATAACGGTTCCCAGCTTTGGCCGGTCATCGCCTATGTCGCCATGGATGACATGGACCGTGCAGTAGCACTGATGACAGAGGCACTCACGCAGGCGAGACACCTGCCCGGACCGGCAGGTTTGAATCTCTTTGACGAGAAACCTCCGGCCCATCTCCACCATTGGATCAACAGGGCCGTTAAGGATCTGCAGACCAAGATACCGCCCTCGCAATTCCATATCCTAGTCCGCTTGCTCGACCGGGTTTACCGGGGGAGCGCCGGGAGCTTTCTGCCGGAGATGCCTTTTTCCGAAAATAATTGGCGGAGAAGTTGGGATACTTTGAAGAGCTTTGGGCCATCGGGCGAAGAAATCACTACGCTCAGCCAAATCAAAAAAACCTATTTGCAATTAGGGGAACAATTGACCCCGGAGGAGCAGCACACCTTCGCCGCTTTACAGATGGGCCTTGACGCTCCCGACTCCTTCCATTCGCAGGATGCCGAGAAGCTCAGCCAATGGGCGGATCGAGTGCTCAGAAAAACAGCCCCATACCTCGCTGACACCGTAATCGTAATGAGTCTGTATCCTCGGGATCTATGGAGTGATGACCAGAATACCGCCCCAGATCTTGCGAAGGCCTCATTAAAGCGTCTCATTACGCAAAATGAAGCCCCTCCCGCGCTTCGTCATCTGATGTTCGCGTCATGGTTCCGTCACCAGTGGAGCGGCTTCTCCGCTGCCTTCGATGACCCTGACCTCTGGAACCCGGTTCTGAAAACCATCGAAGATTATCATTCCGTATCACGACGTCCGATTTCACGACACGCTTACTGGATCTTCTTCCGCCTGGGGCAGATTCAGGCGTTCAATGAGGACCCTCATGCCGGGAATCTAATCTCGCTCTATCAGCAGTTGATTGACGAGAAAGACGTTAAGATGCGAGAGGAGTCACTGAAGATGACTCTAATTGGCCCGGCACTCGCAGCAGGGGAAATCGCTTATGCCAAAGAGCTCTTACAGCAGATCGGTGACCGTGCCTCCGGCAACTTGCTTTTCATGATCAAATTAATGGAGGCAGGAGAAATGGAGGAGGCTCGTCGCCTATATCAGGACGATGAGGTGGAACTCTATGCGCCTGACTCTCTCGTCTATGACCGCCAGCTTGAAGAGCGCGGCGTCAAGCTGGCGGACCTCTTTGAAAATGAGAAAAAAAAGAAGGCGGTTTCATTGGCGATGGCAGTCCTCCCTGATGCTCAGGGGGATCATCAGCCGAAAACCGAGAGGGACTCCCGCCTTGTCGCGCGCGCTCGGGCCTTTCTCGCAGCCCCTCCGAAAGACCGGAACGAGAGACGTGCACTTCTGGTCCAGCTCGTTAGCTCAAAGGAAGCGGCGCTCGTCCTAAAAGAAGCCCTCGATCAGGAAGTCGGTGAATCTTCCATGATACTCGCCTATCTCTTGAGTGAGCAGAATAACAGGAACTCGGGAAAGGATCATCTCATGATGCTCACCTGGAAACTGATAGAGCTGGAGCTGGAGCAAGGGAATTCGGAATCTTTGGCGAAACGAATTCAAGAATTGCTCCGGGTCAAGGGAGGCTGGAGTAGTCGCGCTCACAACCACGCCTCTACTCTCCTGCAAAACTACAGTCCAATAATCATCAGGAAAGCCACTACTGATCAGAAGGTGGGGAAGGACCTGGCTGCCGGACTCCGGCGCCTTGGGGAGATCATTGTCAGCGAAACGAAATCCGATAGCTCCCTCCGCGCTCAGTTGATGATCGTCTCGCTCTTGGTCCACCAACTCTCGGGGGAAACAGCAGTTTGGGAAAAAATGGAAAAGACGATACAGATGAAGGAAACCTTCCCCAACTGGTTAGATTCTTCTTGGCAGTTCTCGGCCATTAGCGATGACCAGTGGGAAGCTGAAGCCTTTGCACCCAAGCGCAGGGCTGCCGCGAAGATCCTTTTCGCCGAGGGGCCATTCAAAAGGCTCGTGCTCTCGCAACCAAGTTACTTTACGAAATTCGCTTCATCGAAGTTCCTGAAGAAAGATGAATTAACCGAAGCGGTGGACGCCACACCGGACGATCCATGGAAGGAGATGGCGCGCGGGGTGATTCACGCAATAAAGGACTAATTGATCCCAAGCTGCGCGAACACTGCCCTGATCTCCCAAAGATCGTTCGGGAATCATTTTCACGACAGTGATTACCTCCGTCATCCCTGAACTTCCATCAAGCCCGAATCTCCGACAATCCTCCTTCCCCGATTGCATTTCAAGGCCCGTGAGCTACATCCTCCGGCATGAGTTCAACCCAGCCTTTCCTCGCCCGTGATTTCCAGATCCACTGGTCCTCCCTCACTCCAGACCATATCAAACCGGATGTGACGGCTGCTATCGAGATCGGCCGGACGAACGTCGAGGCCATCAAGTCCATCACCCCGGATGAGGCCACCTTTGAAAACACCTTTGGCGCACTCGAAGTCGCAAACGAAGACCTCGACCGCGCCTGGGGTCGCGTCAATCACCTCGATTCTGTCGCAAATTCCGATCCCCTCCGCGAAGCTCTCAATGAGATGCTCCCCGTCGTCTCGGAGTTCTCTTCCTCGATCTCGCTGGACGGTGATCTCTGGCGCGTTTTGAAGTCCTTCGCCGAATCCGGAGACACTGCCAATCTCTCCCCCATCCAGCAGCGATACATTCAGGAGACCTGCGATGACTTCAGAGCAGCGGGTGCAGACCTCGATGCGGACGCGAAAAAGCGCATGTTCGAAATCAACAGCGAACTCGCCCAAGTCACCCAGAAATTTGGCGAGAATGTCCTCGATTCTACAAACGACTGGGAACTCTACGTAACGGACGAATCCCGCCTCGTCGGCCTCCCGGACTCCGCCATCGCAGCGGCAGCGGAGGATGCCAAATCAAAGGATCACGAGGGCGAGTGGCGCTTCACCCAGCAGTTCCCCTCCATGTATCCCGTCCTCCAATACGCCGAGGACGAGGCACTGCGTAAGGAGATCTGGGAAGGCTCCACCACCATCGGCTTCACCGGTGAGAAGGACAATTCCACCCTCATCTGGGAGATTATCCGCCTCCGCGAGGAGAAGGCAAAGCTCCTCGGCCACTCTAACTTCGCAGACTCCGTTCTCGAACGCCGCATGGCGAAATCCGGTGCCACCGCTCTGGACTTCACCGAAAAACTCCACGCTCAGATCAAGGACCGCTTCCACGCCGAAGCCGATGAACTCCGCCAATACAAAGCGGAAAAGACAAACACCTCCCCCGCCCCGCTCGAGCCATGGGACACCGCCTTTTGGGCCGAAAAGCGCCGCAAGGAGCTCTACGACTTCGATGACGAAGCCCTCCGCCCCTACTTCCCTGTGAGCCAGGTCATGGATGGCCTCTTCGCCCTGACCTCCCGCCTCTTTGGCATTTCAATCTCACCCGCATCCGCAGAGGCCTGGCATGAGGAAGTCAGCTACTATGACATCCATGACACCGCCTCCGGAGAGCACCTCGGCTCCTTCTATGCCGACTGGCACCCACGCGAGTCAAAGCGCGGCGGCGCCTGGATGAACTTCCTCGAAACCGGCCTCCCCTCACCGCGCACGCCGCACCTCGGACTGATCTGCGGAAACATGAGCAAGCCCACCGGTGACAAGCCCGCTCTCCTCACCCACCGTGAAGTGGAGACCGTCTTCCACGAGTTCGGCCACCTCCTTCACCACCTTCTTTCCGATGTCGAAATCAAGTCCCTCTCCGGCGTCAATGTCCCTTGGGACTTCGTTGAGCTCCCTTCCCAGATCATGGAGAACTTCTGCTGGGACCGCGAATCGCTCGACTTCTTCGCGAAGCACCACGAAACCGGCGAGACCATCCCGGACGAGCTCTTCGAGAAAATGACCGCCGCCAAGAACTACCTCTCGGCCTCCGGCTTCATGCGTCAACTCGCCTTCGGAAAGCTCGATCTGGAGCTTCATTCCAATCCCGCCGCATACACCGGTCGTGACCTGGATGAGGTCGATCGTGAAATCCTCGCCGAATACAAAGCCGGACTCGCCACCGAAGCTCCCACCATCGCTCGCCGCTTCAGCCACCTCTTCTCCTCCCCCGTGGGATACGCCGCCGGATACTACTCTTATAAGTGGGCCGAGGTCTTGGATGCCGATGCCTTCACCCGCTTCCGTGACGAGGGTGTCTTGAACTCCGAAACGGGCATGAGCTTCCGGAAGGAGATCCTCTCACGCGGAAACTCCCGCCCCGTCGATGAGTCCTACCGCGCCTTCATGGGCCGGGATCCGGGCCAAGCCGCCCTCCTGGAGCGCTCCGGTCTTGCCTAATTTCCTCCGGAAAATGCCCCCTTTTCTTTTCACTCCGAACCACTAGTTTTTCACCATGAAGCTTAAGAACGCCGTCTTCATTCTGGCCTCTTCCATCATCCTTCCCATCGCCCTGCCCTCCTGTGGTGGTGACCCGAATGCCGCCCGCCTCGCCGGGCAGACCCGCGCCGGTGAAGGAAAGGCCCAAGGACTTTACAATACCGCCTACGCTAACGAACAAGCTGGCAAGCTCAAGGCCGCCCGCAAAGGCTACGCCGCCATCGGAAAAAAACATCCCCTCGCTCCCGTCGCCGCCGAGGCCACCTACCGCCTCGCCAAACTCCGCGAACGTAATGCCCAGCCGCTCGAAGCCTTCGAAGCCTTCGATAACGTCCTGAAAAAATACCCCGCCTCCGATCACTTCGCGGAAGCCATGAAACGGCAGGAGGTCATTGCCCACCAGGTCGCTCAGGGTCAGATCAAGAACTCCTTCATCGGCATTAAGTCCCGCATCGATGTCAGCAAAACCGTCAAGATGCTCCAGCAGGTCCGGGACAATGCGCCCCGCAATGCCTCCGCCGCCAAGGCCCAGTTCACCATCGGCGAAGTTTACCAAAGCCGTGGCGACTCGAAGCCCCGAGCCATGTCCGCCTTTTCAAAGGTCACCTCCGACTACCCGGACTCACCCTATGCTCCGGAAGCACAATACCGCATCGGTGAAATCCTCCTTTCCCAATCCCGTTCCGGAAACCAGGACAGCGCGAATCTCACCCGCGCCAAAAACGCCTTCAACGACGTCATCATCCGTTACCCGTCGCATAAACGAGCCGCCGATGCCCGCCGTCAGATTGCCAAGCTCTCCTCCGGTGACCTCCGCCGCTCCTACGACCTCGCCGAATTCTACCGGAAGAAAGGCCAGACCAAGTCCGCCCTCTTCTACTACCGGGAAACCGTTCGGAACTCCAAGCCCAGCCCCCTGCGTTCGCAGGCAGAAGCCTGGATCGCTAAGCTCGGCTCCTGATCATCCCCTCACCCATGCGCCTGGTTCTCACATCCCTTCTTCTCCTCTCCGCACTGCTCATCAGCTCCTGCGCCGGATATCGATTTGGCGGGAAGAAACCGGAACACCTCAGCGGGATTCATTCCATCCACGTCCCCCTAGCCAAGAGCCGCACCCTCTTCCCCCGCGTCGAGCCCTTCACCACCAACTCCATGGTGGACGCCCTCGTCCGTGACGGAACCTACCGTATCGGCACTGCCTCCAAATCTGACGCCACCCTCCTCGTCACTGTTGATGAACTGTCCTACCGCCAGGCACGTTCCTCGGAAAATGACTCCCTCCGCTCGGAAGAACTCCGCCTCGAGGTAAAGCTCTCCTACGAACTTCGCGATGCCGGGAACCGCGTCATCGACTCCGGAAAAGGTCGCGGCCACACCCGCCTCTTCGTCGATGACAATGTTCAGACCGCAAAAGCGAATGCTCTCAATGACGCCCTCGAACGCGCCACCCGTGCCATCACCGCGCGCCTCGCAGACGGTATCTAAAGGATCAAAACCACCATGATCACCTTCGTCCCCACCCCCATCGGAAACCTTGGGGACATCACCCTGCGAGCGATTAAAACTCTGCGCGAGGCCGACCTGATCGCCTGTGAAGACACCCGACATTCCCTGCGCCTCCTAAATCACCTCGAGATCTCAAAGCCCCTCATCTCGCTGCATGACCACAATGAACAGCAGCGCATTCCAGAGCTCATTGGTAAGGCACAGGATGGGACCAATCTCGCCATTATCTCGGACGCCGGCACGCCCTGCCTCTCCGATCCCGGCCACCGCTTTCTCAAAGCCTGCCGTGATGAAGGCATCAAGTTCACCGTCCTTCCCGGCCCCTCCGCCATCACCACTGCGCTCGTCGCCTCTGGCTTCCCTCCCCATCCCTTCTCCTTCCACGGCTTCCTCCATGTCAAAAAAGGAAAGCGCGGTAAACAGCTCCAAGCCGCAATTGACTCCTCCGAAACTACCCTCTTCTTTGAGTCCCCACACCGCCTGCCATCCACTCTGGAGATCCTCTGCGAACTCGCTCCGGAGGGGCGCATCTGCGTGGCTCGCGAACTCACAAAAACCTTTGAAACCCTCCACCACGGCACCGCCTTGGAGATCCGGGAACATTTCTCCGAACGAAAGGTGAAAGGAGAGATCGTTCTACTCATCCCCCCTCACTCGTCCGATTAATCCATGAGAGTGGACAAATGGCTCTGGGCCGTCCGGCTCTACAAAACCCGCAGCAAAGCCTCGCATGATTGCTCGGCTGGCAAGATCAAGCGGGCCGGAACCAATCTTAAGCCAAGCGCCAGCCTGAAGATCGGCGACACTCTGGAAACCCCCTCACCAGATAACACCTACAAACGGACGATAGAAGTCGTACAACTTATCGAAAAGCGCGTCGCTGCCCCCATCGCACAAGCCGCCTACCAGGATCATACCCCTGCGGAAATCCTGGCCGAAGCCGAGCGGAAGCGGCTTGAGAAAAAAGAACAACGGCAGTTCCGCAAGAAAGGCGATCAGGGACGCCTCACCAAACGCAACCTTCGCCAACGAAAAAAGGCGGATCAAGAAGGAGGAAAATTTTTCTGATGAGAGCACAATACCGACCCGTTTACGGAAAGAGCCTCGCCCGCCTCGAGCGACTCTACGAACAAACGATGCGCCCATACGTGGAGCAACACACCGAGTGGAACCCCATCCTCTTCCGGAAAAACTTTGATCCCAGCTG
>CALBVA010000256.1 GCA_937969125.1 uncultured Verrucomicrobiales bacterium
CGGAAGTCGATGAGTTCAAAGTCAAAGATGAGGTCACCCTTTGGGGCACCCTCGGGAGGGGTGTCTCCGAAGGCGAGCTTTGCAGGAATCCAGAAGCGGCGCTGCTCCCCTTTTTTCATGAGTTGAATGCCTTCCTTCCAGCCTTCGATCTGAAGTTGGTCGAGCTTGAACTGAGCGGGACGGGCCTGACCCTTTGAGGTGGTCAGGAATTCGCCATCAGCTTTCCAACCGGTGAATTGCACGGTGACGACATCTTCTGCAGTAGGCTTGGCATCGCCTTCGCCTTCTTTGAGAACTTTGGAGGCGAGTCCAGATTCGGTCTTTTCCGCGTCAGCCGGAGCGACGAGATCCTTGGGAGCCTCGGGTGGCTTCACGATCTCGAGAAGCTCGATATCGAAGGTGAGATCACCCGCGACGCGTCCATTATCACCATATGCAAGAGCAGAGGGGATCCAGAAGCGGCGCTTTTCACCGACAACCATGAGCTGCACGCCCTCGGTCCAGCCTTTGATCACCTGATTCAGCTGAAACTCAGCAGGAACTCCGCGGTTATAAGAGCTATCGAAGAGCTTACCATCAGAAGCCTTCCAACCACTATAGTGCACCTTCACGGTGTCGGTGGCCGAGGGCTTCTCGGTGCCGGTTCCTTTTTTAAGAACTTTGAAAGCGAGGCCGGACTCGGTTTTCACAGCATCGGCAGGAGCAGCTGCGACGTCGGCAGGAGTGGCCTTGGGATCGTCAGCTTTGACCGCAGGAGTCACGGCGGCAGGCTTAGCCGGCTCGGCGGCGGGGGCTGCAGGCTTCTCGGGTTTTTCAGGACTGGCTGGTTCCTGGGCATTCGCGGCGACCGCGCTCACTCCGAGAACACCACTTAAGAGGCCGGAAAGGGTCCGGCGTTTCGTATTCATCATGTCGCGGGGACGGTCAGCGAGGCGATGGACGGTGTCAACGCCACATCTCACAAGAATGGGCCGCGAACCCAGCCCCGAAACTGGTGAGCCAGTAGCGGGAATCATTGTCATGTTGGGCCAATCGCTCCTCCAGAGCCAAGAGCACACAAGGACTGGAGCAGTTCCCGTAGTCGCTGAGAACGCGACGAGTCTCCGCAAGGGACCAATTTTCACCGGACATACGGGACTCAATAGCATCAATGACATCCCGCCCGCCGGTGTGGGCCAGAATTTGGTCAGGCGCAGCGGCGGAGGCGGGGCGATTTTTCCAGAGCGACTCAACCGCTCCAGCCGCTAATTCCGGAACGGTGCGGTGGAGCTTATTCTGAAGCTTCCCCTCTCCGTTGACAAAGCGGATTTTTTCACGCTCCTCCGGGATGTGGAGGGTATCGAACAAGCCAGCCTGCCACTTATTCTCACCGGGCTGATCTGACCAGATCGCAGCGGAGGCACCATCTCCAAAGAGGCAAAGGCTGATAAGCACGCCGGGGTCCTCATTGACGAAGAGAGCAGCGGAGCAGACCTCGACTGCTACGGTAGCGACGCGCTTACCGGGATTTGCAGCGAGGTAGCCTTGAGCAGCGCGCATTGTGGGAATGGCGGCCCCACAACCAAGGCCCACGATGTCCTGCATGTAAAGATCCGGGCGCATCCCCATCTGCTCCGCGACATGACTGGTCACTCCGGGACAGAGATATCCGGTGCAGGTGCAGATGAGGAGAGCATCGAGTTCAGAGGGATTCAGCCCGGTTTTTGCGAGGGCTTTGCCGAGAGCTTCGACGGAGAGTTTTGGAGCCTGGCGCTCGAAGTATTCGTTCAGTTCTTGAGCAGAGGCATCGAACATGGCAGCGGGCTCCCCGGTGCAGAAGTGGCGCTTTGCGATTCCGGAGTCGCCGGTCAGAACGCGGGAAATGATCCCCTGCCCGCGCGAACTCAACTCCCGAAAGGCCAATGTCTCGCTGGAAAAATCATGGCACTCCGGCTGGGTGTAAGAATGGTGTGGGAAGGCGCTCGCCAGCGATTCAAGAAACATCGGGGAGAGAATTGCCCAGATCAGGGATATTCCTAGTGGGAAGTTTGGCTGAAGTCATCGAAAACAACTTGGTTCGAACGACCGGTCACACAATTTAATCCATAAGCGTTTTCTTTCTGATCAAGCTATTCAAGTAAACGCCTTGGGAATGAGCTGTGGTCATCAGAACGTATTCAAAGCCCTCGGTAAAAAGAAGGCGTTCAATCTCCACATGCAACGATTCTTCGATATAGTTTTTTGCCATAACGATGTGAGCCATTCTCCGGCCCTCAGTCTCGATCACTCGGCCTTTAACCTGAGCCAGGGTGAGGCCGTCTTCCCCGCCAGAGGATATGCCATTGTGCCAGGAAAGGTCGATTCTGAAATCCGCTTGATCTATCAGAGTCCAGAGCTTTGCAGTATTAGGGTCGTCGCCATTATAAAAACCAGCCTTCAAACCAAACTCAATTGGGCTACTTTCCGGCGATTGTGACTGTTGCTTAATTTCCAGTGACTGGACACCCTCGGAAGCATTTGAAGTGGTCATCTTTTCGCCATCTTCCAAACACCCTGCCAATAGCACCGATACCGCGATGTTCAGAATTATAATTCTCAGACGAATTTTTTTTCCCTTCCAGGTGACCATGGCTTTCAAGACTTCAACAGCTAATCCGAAGGCATCCCCATATAAAGAATGCCCGATCCGGGATCGAGGAGGGCGGAGCCGGTGTTGAGGAAGTCCATGCCCAGGATACCATCGACCGGGCGACCGTTGCTATCGCGGAAGTAGCGTTGCACGATGGAGAGCGGAGCGATCGAGATGTCGAAGACGGCGACATTGACATTCCCAAAGCGGAGGTTCTGCAGACGGGCGCGGCGGAGGGCGACGCGGTCGCCGGAGGCATCAATCATTCGCGAATTTGTGGCACGGCTGGGAAGACCGAATCGGCGGAAGCTCTCTTCCGCCATTACGGAGATCTCCGCCCCGGTATCGACGACCCAGGTGACGACGCGCCCGTTCAAGGTGCCTCGGAGGATGAGATGAGGAAGTTGACCGGCGGTTCCCAGTGCGAGGGCCTGGTCTCCGAGTCCAGGTCGAGGTCCAAGGACAACCGGCATGGGGCTGCGGGCGCGCTCGGATTTAACCCCGGGCACCCAGAGGATTCCGGCAGGGATATCAATGAGAGTCCCGGTCGCGCCGAGGGCATCCAGGCCGATCTGTCCAGCATAACTACTGGTGGACGTCTTTCGCCCGGAGCTGGGAGCAAGGGTGAAGGGGAAATTTCGCGAGATCATCGCTCCGACCTGGAGAGTGCCCACTCCGCGGCTGCTTTTCACTTCGCGTCCCAACGCTCCGCGCGTGATGACCTTCACACGGCTGTTCGGGCGGAGTCCTACGGATGCGGCGAGATTCTTATCCACATCCGTGCTATTAGCTCCAGAATCGATGAGAAAGCGCATCGGGGAGCCATTGACGAGGAAATTGGCAGAGTAGCGGGCATCACCGCTGATTTTCTGCATGCGGACGGCATCGTAGCCGAGTGCAGTTAGGCGACCATCGCGACCGGAAGCGCGGGTGCCGGAGCACTGAGTCAGAAAGAGACAAGCCAGCAACGCGGCAAGAAGTTGTGCGGATCGGGACATTAGATTGGCAATTACAATAAACAATGGCGCCCCTTCGGCAACCTAGAAGGCGGTCCTGAACCCGACAGACCTTAGTGGACCGTTTTGAGAAACTTCTTTTCCGCCTTATGACCGACCACAGCGAAGACCTGGTCTCCTGCGGCTAGTTCATCATCCGGCCCAGGGACGATGGCCTGCAGCCCCTTCAAGAGACCCACCAGAACGCAGCCTTCCGGCCACTTTACGGCAGCGACGGTCTTGCCTTCAGCTTTAGAATTCTTCCCGATGTGAGTCTGGATCACCATGCCGTCACCGAGTTTTCGCACGACGTGAAAGCGCTCAGTGGTGACGTAGCGGGAAATCTCCTTTCGGGAGGCCTCACGCGGGCTGACGGCCGCAACGACTCCGAAATGACGACCGGAGGTAGAAATGGCCTTCGCGTAATCGGCACGGTGGATCAGGGTGAGGCAGTTCGCCGCGCCAAGGTTGTGAGCCTGGAGGCAGGTCATCACATTATCCTCATCACTGGCACTGGTGGCGACGAAGAAATCGGCATCGCCCACCTGCTCCTCCTCCAGCTCCGCGACCGAGGTCGCATCAGCATTGATAACGGTCGTATTGGTCAGCCGGTCGGTGAGTTCACGGGCGAGTTCCGAATCGCGCTCGAAGATTCTCACCCGACAGTTCCAGCTTTCGAGCATCTGCGCGAGGGCGAAGCCATATTCCCCTCCCCCGAAGACAATTACGCTCGGACCTTCCTTCGTGTGGGCCTCTTTTTGCAGTCGCTCCACAAGGGTCCGCAGCTTCCGCGGGGCTCCGAAGACGGTGACAATATCGCCTCCATTTAGAACCGTATCGGCATTCGCCACTTCGTGCTCTCCATCCCGGCTGACGAGCGCGACGCGGGTATTGGGAGGACATTTCAAATCCCGTAAGGCCAGACCGATGACATCACTCTTATTGCTGACGCGGACCTGCTGTAATTCAATACGACCGCGCGCGATTTCCTCGACGACGAGCGAGTCCGGATTACGGATGAATTTCGCCAACTCGATCGCGGCCAATCGCTCGGAACTGAAGATGTGATCGATGCCAAAATGACCACGAAAATCGAAAAGCCACTCCTCACGCTGGAGGCCGGGATGGACACGACTGATCACGCGCTCCACGCCCATCGATTTCACCATGGAGGCGCTGATGAGGTTCACGGTATTGTCGGAGGTCAGGGCCAGGAAAAGCTCGCACTCGCCAATGTTCGCCTCGGCCAGGGTGTTCACGCTGGAGCCGTCTCCAATGACGACCTTTCCCTCGATCTCATTTTGGAGTTCCATGGCGCGACGGCCATCATTCTCGATCACTGCCACCGAGTGCTCGCGGCGGGATAGCTCAATCGCGAGATGGCGGCCGATCTCTCCGGCTCCGACAATAATGATATTCATGGGGAAGGGATATTATTAAGCGCGGAAAGAATCATAAGCTTCGATAATGCGCCCGACGACAGGATGTCGCACCACATCGGTGGTGTCGAAGTGATTAAAAGCAACCCCGTCCACTCCGGTCAGGGCCTTTTCGGCCTCCAGGAGACCGGAAGTCATTCGCTCCTTCAGATCAATCTGCGAAACGTCCCCGGTGATGACGCAGCGGGAGCCCTCACCAAGGCGGGTCAGAGCCATAAACATTTGCTCACGTGTGGTGTTTTGGGCTTCGTCGAGGATCACGAAGGCCTTTGAGAGCGTGCGTCCGCGCATGTAGGCCAGCGGGGCGATTTCAATGCTTCCGTCCTCGATACGCTTCTCCCCTTCTTCAAATCCGAGCATATCATCGATGGCGTCATAAAGCGGACGCAAATATGGGGCCACCTTGTCCTTCATGTCGCCGGGCAGGAAGCCGAGCGCCTCCCCTGCCTCGACGGCAGGGCGAGTCAGGATAACTCGGGAGATTTCCTTATTCTTGAGAAGGTGTAACGCCATCGCAACCGCGAGGTAAGTCTTCCCCGTGCCAGCCGGGCCGAGGCCGAAAACGACGTCATTCTCCACCATAGCATTGAGATATTCCAGCTGGTGGGCACTGCGGGCCACGACGGGCTTGCGACCGCGCGCGCCAACGAGCTGGATCTTATTGAGACTTGCCACGCCCTGCCCACCCGCTGCCACCAGGTCGACCGCCGTGCGGAAATCGCGGGGAGTAATTTCTCCCCCGTTCCGTCGCGCCTCTTCCAAATCGCTGAAGACCTTCTGCACGAGTTCGCAGCCGGAAGCAGAGCCATTGGCCATCAACCAGCCATCCCGGGTGACAATGCGCACCCCGCCCTTTTCTGCGAGGTATCGTAGCTCCTTCTCCTCATGCCCGAAAAGTGACTGGAGAAAGCGCGGAGTCTCATACTCCAGCTTGATTTGGTGTTCATCTGACACAGGCGAGGGAATATAAGGTGGAAGTGAAACTGGCGAGGCGGAAAATACAGCTCTCATCCGGATCTCAAACTTCTCCAAAATGATCCTTGCCAAAGTTACCACTCCTTTCTAGCTTCCGCGCCCTCAACCCAAGTCCTGATCCTATGTCCAAGCACAATTCCCTCAAACGTAAAGGTGGCGCAACCGGTAAGCGCTCTGTCATGAAGCGCTTCGAGCGCGTTAAGCTCATGAAAGAGCGTGGTGACTGGAAAGAAGGCCAGAGCGCCATCGGACTTCCCAAGACCAAAGCGGAAGCCTAGGCTTCCTCCGCTGAGTCTCCCGGAGAACATTTCACGACGGAGCCGCAAACCGGCTCCGTCTTTTTTTTTGTCATGAACGAACCTGCCCCGGATGGAATCCGATTGAACAAATACCTCGCCTCCTGCGGGGTGGGATCCCGACGCGCCTGCGATGCCCTCATTCAAGAAGGTGAGGTCACCGTGAATGGAGAACCCTGCCTAAATCCCGGCACCCGGGTGCAGCCTGGCGACCACGTCCGCGCCTGCGGAAAGGTCTTCCAGCCGAAGAATGTTCAATCCATCGTACTGCATAAGCCCCCCGGCCTGGTCTGCAGCCGCAGTGACGAACAGGGACGTGCCACCATCTATCAATTACTCCCGGCAAAACTGCACCACCTCGCCCATGTGGGACGATTAGACCTGGAGTCGGAGGGCTTACTCATCATGAGTAATGACGGCGAACTCTCCCAGGCCCTCACCCACCCCCGGCACAGCGTGGAGAAGGTCTATCACGTCACCACCGAAAATGCTTTTGAGAACTCCATCCTCAGCCAAATGGAAAAAGGCGTCTTCACCGAAGTCGGGAAGGCCCGTGCCGTTTCCGTGAAGCGCATCTCCTCCCGCCGCATGGAGATGATTCTCAATACCGGCCTCAAGCGGCAAATCCGCTACATGATCCAGGCAGTCGGTCACCGCGTAAAACGCCTC
The DNA here is from genome assembly GCA_937969125.1 of uncultured Verrucomicrobiales bacterium. Taxonomy (GTDB): domain Bacteria; phylum Verrucomicrobiota; class Verrucomicrobiia; order Verrucomicrobiales; family Akkermansiaceae; genus SW10. Next base: position 6,983 of record CALBVA010000256.1, read on the forward strand.
GTCCGCGTCCGCGTCGGCGAGCTGCACATCGCTGATCTGAAACCCGGCAAATGGCGCTTCCTCGAAGACTCCGAACGGGAAGCCTTGCTCACCCTTGCCTCGAATCCGAAGAAGAAGGCCGCCGGCAAGGTTGCCAAAAAAGTGCCAAAGACGATCCACTCCTTAAAGTCGGCCAAGAAGAAAAATACCGGTGGCCGTCGTTAATGACCAGCCAATGAAACTCCGTCCGCAACATTCCGTGGAATCGGGAATTGTCGTCCCCGTGATGGGCTTGCTAGGTTCACAGGAACAAACGACATGAGCAAAAAGATCGAGAGTCACCTGAGCGAAGAACGCGTCTTCAAGCCGTCGAAAGACTTTTCCAAGAAGGCCCGAATCAAGAGCATGGCGCAATACAAGCGCATGTATCGGGAGTCCATCGACAAGCCCGGCATCTTCTGGGGCCGCGAGGCAAAAGAACTCGGTTGGCAAAAAAAATGGACCAAGGCGCTCGAGTGGAAAGCCCCCTACGCCAAGTGGTTCGTTGGCGGGAAAATCAACGTCTGCGAAAGCTGTGTGGACCGTCACCTCAAGGAAGGCCGCGCGAATAAGGCCGCCATCATCTGGGAGGGCGAACCCGGCGAGTCCCGCACCCTGACTTACCGCCAGCTCCATCGGGAAGTGTGCAATTTCGCCAACGTCCTGCTCGCGAAAGGAATCAAGTCAAAGGATCGCGTCATGATCTACATGCCCATGACGCCGGAAGCGGTCATCGCGATGCTCGCCTGTGCCCGCATCGGCGCGGTGCACTCGGTCATCTTCGGAGGATTCTCCGCAGACTCCATCGTGGACAGATTGGAAGACTGCCAGGCCAAGGCCATGATCACTTCCGATGGCGGATACCGACGCGGTGGCGTGGTACCATTGAAGGAAAACGTCGATGCCGCCCTGAAGAAATATAAGGCTCTCGAAACAGTCATCGTCCACCAGCGCATCGGCGAAATCGGTGCCCCGGTGAAGATGAAAAAAGGCCGCGACTTTTGGTGGCATGAGGAAGCAGCCAAGGTCTCCTCCCATCACGAACCGAAGGGTTTCGATTCGGAACACCCGCTTTTCATTCTCTACACCTCCGGCTCCACCGGGAAGCCAAAGGGCATCCTCCACACCTCCGGCGGCTACCTCACTGGCACCTACGCCACCTGCAAATACATCTTCGATATGCAGGAGGATGACGTCTACTGGTGCACCGCCGATGTCGGCTGGATCACCGGACACTCCTACATCGCCTACGGGCCGCTCGCCAATGGAGTCACCCAGGTGATGTATGAAGGCGCTCCGAATCATCCGGACTTCGGGCGCTTCTGGGACATCGTAGAAAAATACAGCGTCTCCATTTTCTACACCGCGCCCACCGCGATCCGCGCCTTCATTAAGGCAGGCGACCACTTCCCGGACAGCCGGGATCTCTCCTCCCTCCGCCTCCTCGGCACCGTCGGGGAACCCATTAATCCAGAAGCCTGGATGTGGTATCATGAAAAGATCGGCGGAGGAAATTGCCCCATCGTCGACACCTGGTGGCAGACTGAAACGGGTGCCATCATGATCTCTCCCCTGCCCGGCTGCACCCCGACAAAGCCCGGCACCGCCACCCTTCCATTCTTCGGCGTGGATGCCGCCATCCTAGATGAAACCGGTGAGGAATGTGGACCGAATGAAGGCGGGAAATTGGTCATCCGGAAGCCCTGGCCCTCCATGCTCCGCAGCATATATGGCGATAAGAAACGCTACCGCGAGACCTATTGGAATGACTACCCTGGCATGTACACCGCCGGTGACGGAGCCCGCACCGACAAGGCCGGGAACTTCTGGATCGTGGGACGCCTTGATGATGTCCTCAATGTCTCCGGCCACCGACTGGGAACCGCCGAGGTAGAGAGCGCCCTCGTCGCGCATAAGGTTGTCGCGGAGGCCGCTGTGGTCGGCCGCCCGCACGAGATCAAAGGCCAGGCCGTGGTGGCCTTCGTCACCGTAAAAGGAGAGGTCAAGACATCTGATACCCTTGCGAAGGAACTGCGAAATCACGTCGGCACGGTGATCGGAGCGATTGCCAAACCGGACGCCATTTACTTCGCCCCCAGTCTGCCAAAGACCCGCTCTGGTAAGATCATGCGCCGTCTCCTCAAGGAACTGGTCGCCACTGGAAAGGTCTCCGGAAATGTCACCACACTTGAAGATCAACAGGTCATCCTTGACCTTCAAGCCCAGCTCCAGCAGTAAAAAGCCTCATCTCCCCCTTTCCCCGCAACAATGACACGTTTTCGCTATGGCTTCGCCGTTCTCCTGCAATCCTTTGGGCTTGTCCGTAAGAACAAACGCATGACCGAGGCCGCCTACGAACTGCATCTCATGCAGGATGGCGAAGACCTTCTCGGAAACCTGTGTTGGCGAAAGGTAGAGCACATCGAGGAGCTTTCCATGCAATACTGGAACCTGCGAAAACTGGAGCGTGAGCAAGCCGAGTTCGTGGAAAAGATCGAGCAAGCCGAGATCACCCTGCAGGGGGCACAAAACCTCCGCGCCGATGCCGCCGACCGCTCGAAAGGAGCCGGTCAGGAACTCGTCGAAGAGCGGGAAAGCTTGTTCGATGTCATCGATAAAATGAACCAGCAGCGGAACGAGATCATGATCGAAGCCGAGCTGGTAAAGCGCCGCTATGAAGCTCTCCGCATGAAAGCAAAAGTTCTCAAGGAAGAGGGCTCTGAACAAACAGAACAATTCCAGACGACCCGCAAGGAGCTCATTACACTCAAGGAAACCTTCGTCGAAACTCGCGAAAAACTGAAGTCGGTCGATGCCAATATCGCTGAAAAAGATCGCGAAACCGAAGCCATTCAGGCACAGATCGACGAAAAGATCAAAGGTACCAAAGGCGAAGCCGCCGAGACCTTCTCCCTCATCAGCAAGGCCAACCGCGACATCTCCAGTCACAAGGCCCAGCTCGGCCTCCTTCTCGAGGAGCAATCCCGCCTCTTTCGCGAGGTCGGACATTTCCTGAATATGAATAGCCAGCGCAAGGACTGCCGCGAAGCAACCCGTGGACATCGTGGAATTCTGGAACAGGTCCGCGTCCTGCGAAAGTCAATCAACTGGAACCGCGCTCTCGTCGAGCGGGTCACCGCCTGATTTTTCCTACGGCAGCTTCACCTTCTCTGGATCAGCAATCGGACAGCTAAGATCACTGATCCACTTCTCCTTCTTCATCCAGGCCCGCTGTCCCTTGTGAACCCGGCGTGTGCTGGTATGGAAACCCTTGTGACACTCCTTGAGAGAAATCTTTCCCTCGAGGTGCTCTACGATCTCCCGGAAACCCACGATTCCGCGTAAGGTCTCCGAAGCGGACTCGCGGAGTGCCTTCACCTCATCAATCCCACCCTTTTCAAGAATCTGCATGGTCCGGGAACTGATCCGCTGCTTTGCGTTTTCGTTATCCCAGAGAAGATAATATCCCCGAAGATTGGCATCAATGACCGCTGATTTCTCACTCCACTCAGCCTTCAGCTCTGACATCTTGCGACCCGAGAGAAGGCAAACCTCAAGCGCACGAACGAGGTAGCGACGGTTCTTAAGATCCGTCGCAGTAGCACCGGCGGCATCTAGTTCCGTCAGCTCGGCAATGAGTTCCTCATCCGGCCGACCGGCCAGCTTCGCGCGTAGCTCCGGATCACTGGGCGGAATCGGAGACACGCCATGCGTCAGAGTCTTCAGATAGACTCCACTGCCGCCAGTCACGATCGGGAGCTTACCACGACTCTGGATCTCTTCGATCACCGGCAGCACCAGCGTTCTAAAAGCGGCGGGATCAGTATCGACTTTCGGATCGAGCACCCCAAAGAGATGATGCGAAACCTGCTCCTGATGCCAGACCGAAGGCGCCGAACTAAGAACCTGCACGCCACGATACGCCTGGAAAAGGTCAGCATTGACGACCTCTCCCCCATGCTGCCCGGCGAGGGTGATGGCGAGGGAGTTCTTCCCCGAGGCCGGAGGCCCACAGACGTAAAGCGGAGAAAGAGAAGAAGTCGGCAAGTCGGACATCCGCGAAGAGGATCAAAGATCTGCACGGAAGTCGACCCACGACCGGCAGTGTTTTTTGTTCAATTCGTTTCGTCGCTCAGGTTGGAGTCATCTCTTACCATCACGATCGACTCCACGCTGATATGAGGAGACGCTGACCACTTTTCTGGGCAGGTCTGTTGATGACAAAGTCATGAGGCAGTCGCCAAACTGTGCAACGCTCCTCAAGATGGAAGGTGAAACCAAAAGCCGGAATGGCAGGGGAAGCTCGAGTCAAATACGAACATTTTGTGCCTTCCCTGTCGTCATCTCACTCCCCCAAAATTCTTGGTTCCAAGCTCCTGAAATTCTCCACTCTTTTCGTTCATTTTCTATCTCACAAAACCAAGTGGCAGAAGCCCTCTCCCAGTTTCAGATCAAGCGTCAAAAAAACATCCACGCCATTGCCTTCACTCCAAAATGGAAAGCACTACTCGAAGAGAATCCATTCCTCTCAGCAAAGGAAATTACTGAATATCAGGGGCTTTCAGATTCCCGGATCCGTTCGATTATTCGCCTCACCAAACTTGAGCCGTCCATTCAAGAATTCCTCAAAGACTTACGAGATCCTCGAGATATTCGCTTCTTTGGAGGCACCAAACTTGCTTGAAGTGCATTTGGTGATGCAGCGTCTCACCATCATCGAATTGCCTCTTTCGGCTTAGCTTTGACCGGCGATTAGCACTCATGATGCCTTTTCTACGTAGAAACCATTTTAGAACACGTAGTTTGCAAAAAGCAGATGTCTTTCCTGCTCTTGTCTGTTATCTCAACGGGATGCGGCTTTCCTTCAACCCGACGCCCAAGCAGCTTCCAATGGCTCGTTTTTTAGCCTCCACCTCGGAGCCCGAGACGACAGCATCTCCGCCCACCGTCACTTCCCAGCCCACCTCTCGCCTCAATGTTGCTTCCTGCCAAGGATCCAACACAGGGTTCAATGAGCGTCTCTCTTTTGCTCATTTCAGTGGCAGATCTCTCATGATCGCGCTTGGACTGATCATCTCTCTTCCGCTCAACGCTGCGGAACGGAAATGGAACGGAAATGGTGGCAATGAGAATTGGCGCAACGAAGACAACTGGAGGAATAAGAAGAAACCAGACAGTGACGATACCGTCTTTTTCCCCTCCGGAGAGGGAAAAACGAACATCGATCTCGAAGATGGGAATGGAAACCGGGAGGAGCGTGCGATCGGAATTTTCGATCTGGCCACCGATGGAACTGACACCACGAACTCGGATGGCACCACCGTTGATTGGAATTTCCGGAGAGGCGCACTGAAACCTCTAGAAGTCAGATGGGCTTCCTCGGCCTCTGGTAATATT
>CALBVA010000257.1 GCA_937969125.1 uncultured Verrucomicrobiales bacterium
GGTGGCTCCGTCCGGGTTCTTCGTTGGTCACGCGGTGTCTTCCGGGACATTTCGATGACTTAGCTAAATCCAACGCAATACTCGGTAGCCGCTGCTGGCTAGGCTTTACGGCATCTGGACTTCCACCAGACAAGAAACGCCTCGCTTTGCTCGGCGCACAACAGAGGAGTATTCGCTTCTGACGGCAGTTTGATAGGCCTCGTAATCTTCTGGCTTCGACCCAAGGATGCTCAGATCAATATCAATAATCAGATCCTCGTCCTCTCTTCCTGATCTGGAAAGTGTTGGATCAGTCGCCATAACTAAGCGCTCGACGTCTTCTGCCAGCTTACCTCCGACGAATAAACCGATATGATCAGCAAAATATTGTGCGCTCTTTGCTTCGTTGCCGCTACCTAGCGGCTCGTAGACGGCGTCGTGAAACCAAATCGCGAACTCTACCGCGTCCGAATGGTGTCCAGACCTGTCCAGCCAAGAGAGCATTCGATCAATATGCGACAGGTTGTGATATGCACGCTTCGCTTCCGAGTAGAGCGCCATCAGGTCTCGGAATACGCTCTCAGCCCTTTCGTCAGCTACTCCTGCGCGCCGGCAAAGTTCATTGAATCGCCTGAGTGTCGCGTGATCCATATTCTTGAGCTAAATGTAGAAGAGCAGCCGCACCTGAGCGAACATAAAACTATGGATTCAAAAACAAACCTCCAGAGCGAGAGGTGTCGATCTGTCTCATCTTCCTTGAGGAGGCAGGACCCCATTCGCGTCAGGTTAAGGCTTGGATCCCCGATTCTATCAGGGATTGGGAGGCTCGTTTGCATCGGCTGATGTGTCAGAGATCGAGGTTAAAGGCGCGCAGATCCACAAATTTTGGGATCTTGATCAAGAACACCGCGAACAGGCCGTAGAGTTTCTCATAACTTCAACCTCGCCCGGCTCAGCTGCTCACCGAGATGGCTCGCAATTTTCATCCTCAGTTGATGAGCAATCATTCCAGCAATCACCAGCGCTTGCATTTGATACACGTTGGTCTTGCAATTCAGTGATTCCTCCAGATTGAGGGCCCGCCCTTGAGTTTTTCGGAGCGTTTTGTAAGTTTGTGAGCGATTCTCATTTCAACATCAACAGGCAATTCTGGTCATGGATGGGAAGATTTAGGCGTTGAGTAAAAAAATGAAAACATGTATCGCGAGTGTATGGGTGTCGATGATCGTCTTGATTGGCGTATCTCTTGCTTGCTATTTAACCGCCGGAGCTATGGGCGCAGATCTAGCCTGGGAGATTGCAGACCCCCAGCTACCTTTGATATCGAAGGCATTCTATCCAGATGCGATTTGCGTATACCTCTTTCCTGTTCCCTTTCTCATGTGGGCAACAGCTGCAACCATTCAGAAGAAGACAGAACACATGTTGTTGCTAATCGTCGGCAGTCTTGGGACATCGATTCTCTTTCTTGCATTTTTCATACTGGCAATGGTGTTACCTCACATGGCCATCATACACACCCGATCATCGAGCAATGAAATACCCAACAATCAAAAGCTAAACGAGACCTCATCGCCACTAAAATTTGTTTTGGATTTTGAGATTCAACAGGATAAATTCAGTCAATCGGAGCTGGCAGATCACTCACGACGAGGCCCACCAACTCTCAAACGTTCCGCCCAAAAACCATCCACATGCCATCAAACGAATACAAACAACGAGGAGCGTTTCAGGAGTTCACCGTGGACTCTTTCGACGAATCGAGAGACCTAATTGAAGATAAAATTTTTGATATTAGTGACTACGTTTTTCGCGGGCAGTCAAATGCGAAGTGGCCATTATCATCAACTCTCGACCGCTTGATTCGGCACGCAAGGCAGACAGGTGTGAAACATGGTTCGATTGATCGATTCGTTCAAGCACACCTTGATCGATTCCGGCTCGAGATCCGAGGCAGACGGGGAGACAACCCCGGCAAGCTTGAAGAGGACGATCTTTGGGCATTGGGCCAACACTTTGGGCTCGCAACTCCATTGCTGGATTGGTCGCAGTCTCCTTATATTTCAGTCTTTTTTTCTCTAGGTACAATAAACAAACAAGAGGATGAGCGGGTGCTGTGGTGCCTTCATCAAGGTCGTATCAACAAGATCAACGAAGGTTTAAGCGACCACCAGAAATTAAATCTAATATTTCCTGACTCAGACGACAATAAGCGACTACTCGGACAGTCGGGACTTTTTTCCAAAGGGCCGGTTATGACACCTGTAGATGAGTGGGTGGATGAGAAGACAACAAGCAAAAGCGCTCCAGTGCTTCTGAAAATTGTCTTCCCAGGTGGTTTTCACTTCAGGAAAGCTGCACTTAAGAAGCTTCAGCTAATGAACATAAATCACTCGACACTTTTCCCCGATTTAATGGGTGCAAGTTTGTATTGCAACATTGTTTCTGAGGACTACGAAGCGTAGCCAACCTAGAACCGGGCCTTCAGACACAACAGTGACCGTGCCCCAATTTAAGCTCTCATATATTTCATTACCACCGCCAGTGATGCCCACTTGGCCGTGGCAGGCGATCATGATCGCTACAGTGAACTGCTTTTTACTTTGGTCACTGACTTGGCTACAGTTTCTCGTGAACTTTTTTTGTTTTTCTTATCAGGGTCACAACCTTTGGTTTTACACGACCACGTCAGAGCCATTTGGATGGACTATTCCCGAATCGTTTTTGTTCTACTCGGCCACTCTATCAGTGTTTGCCTGTGGGGCCATTTTCTTTGGCACGCGGAAGACCGCAAAGTTGAGGAAGCGTATGGTGATGGTATTCATATTTTCGGTTATCGCAGTAGGAACTTCTTTATTGAGCCTTCACCTCAGACATTTCAGCTATGCCGCTGCTTTGGAAGCTCGAGATAGAGTTTTTGAGAGGTATCACCTGAATCTGGTTTCTGATTCTGGTGAAGATTGGCGTGCGGAGCACCTTACTTGGGATAAGATGATTTTAGATGAATATGATCAGCAGATTGCCGCTTTCGAGGAGAAGTTTGGCGGTAGAGACAAGCCGGCAGAACAATAGGTTTTTTGGAAAATTTAGTGCGCGATTTTGGGGCTGAGGGCAAACTTGCCGCAGAAAAACAGGATATGAGTCCGATAGCTCTCAAAGCTCCGAAAACCACGTGTCTCAAGACTGCCTAACCACACCCAACCCGGTGAGCTGAGATGCCGAGACAAAACACCCTCAGCATCATCGCCAATCGCCCCAGCTTTAGCTTCGTTCTGGGTGCCGGGAAACTCCGCGAGCGAGCTTTCGAATTACGAGTTTTCGAGAAAGTAATTTTTTAGGCGGTCGTTATTTGCCCCGTTTCGCTACCTCCACCTTGCGAAACTCGACGGGGACTCCTTCAGACTGGAGGGCGATTTTGCCTTTCGTTACGGAACTCTTCGTGCCGACGTTCATCAGTGTGCCATTGACCAGGACAACAATAGTATCGCCCTGACAGTGAATGATCATAGTGTTCCAGTCGCCGGGCTTTTTCTCCGCTCCTTCGACAAGCTTCTTACGATAGGTATTCTTCTTTTTTCCAATCGCATCCGGCTTGCTGACACCACGCGGGCCGGTGAGATCCTCACCGATAGGAATGAAATCCCCGGCTTTACCGGACATAAGCTGAACTTCGATCGAGCGCGGAAAAACCTTTCGGAGAAAGCGCTCCGTGGTGGAGTGAATCAGGACCCCACAGTTCCCCGCCTTTTCGGGATACCGGTATTCAAGAGTCAGGGTATAGTTCTCGAAAGACTCTTTGGTGATGAGGTGACCGAGAGGCTTTCCCGTTGTGACGAGAACCCCGTCTTTTACCAGAAACGCAGGTTCGGCATCGGCCTTTCCATCATGCTCGGGAATATCATGGGTCCAGTTACTGAGATCCTTTCCGTTGAAAACGGAGGTGATTTCACCAGCGAAGGCTGAGGAGACCGAAAGAAAAGAAAGCAGAAGGAATTTCATTAGGATTGAACGACTCAAACGGATCATCTTTATCAGATCTCCTGATTTCATCGTGCGTCAAAACGCTTGTGATCGCCCCGCATCGTGATCTTCGGAAGATCAGTGATAAAAATGCCTGCAGCGGTCAACTTCTGCGGAGTATTCGCGGACCGCTGGTCTTTTACATGGCCTCAGCCTCACCCCGTATTGCTAATACTCGAAAAAGACTTCAATCTCCCCTGCCCCGGCATGGCCAATTACGGCGATCTCCGTACTTTCAGTGGACTTCACGGAGCGGAGGAGGAATTGACGCTCTTCTCCCCGCGACCAATCAGGTTGGCGGGTGGATGAACATTC
>CALBVA010000258.1 GCA_937969125.1 uncultured Verrucomicrobiales bacterium
TTCGGGAAATTTAGTGCGCGATTTTGAGGCGTAACGACGTGGATTTGGGGTATCTTCGCTGCACAGTGGCTCACAATCTTCGTTTCATAGGGACAGAGCATTTATGAGGACATTGGTTGCCTTGTGTTTTCGAGCCTTGAACGTCTGGCGGGGATCGTATCCCCGGATGCATTGATTCTTCCAATGCCACCGCAATCGAAGCACTGTCGCGGCATGCGAAAAGCTTTTCTCTTGGGAGCCGGTCTGGGCACGCGACTGCAGCCGATGACGCACACCTTACCGAAGCCATTGATCCCCTTCGCGAACCGGCCGCTAATCACTCATGTGATGGACCATTGCCTCGCAGCGGGCATCACGGATTTCGCGATCAATACGCACCATCTCCATGAGGAGTGGGCGAAGGCTTTTCCGGAGGGGACGTATCGGGGGGCCTCATTAAGCTTCTTCCATGAGCCGGTGCTATTGGAAACGGGAGGCGGGATTAAGAATATCGCGGAGTGGATCGGGAATGATCCGGTGCTGGTCTATAATGGCGATATTGTCACCGATCTGCCGATCGATCGGCTGATCACGGGGCATATGATGTCCAATAACACCGTCACCCTCGCGACGCAGGATCATGGGCCTCAGCTCCATCTGGCGGTGGACGGTCGGCAGGTGACTGATGTGCGGGGGAAGATTTCTGGCGAGGCGGGAACGCATCAATTCACGGGGATTTATTGTATCGATCCGGAGCTGCTGGAGCTGATTCCGGCGGATGAGAAGGTCTCGGTGATTCCGGCATTTCTGGAGCTGATCAAGGCGGGGAAATTGGGTTCCTACGAGGTGAAAGGCGAGCCGATGTGGCTGGACTTGGGGACACGAGAGTCCTATCTGGATGCTCATTTTTCAAGAAAGCCGGAAGTGGATGAGGCGGCCTGCATTGACCCGGCGGCGACGGTGGAGAATTTATGGGTCGGCGCGGGCTGCGTGGTGGAGGCCGGCGCGGTGGTGCGGGACTCGGTTCTCTGGCCGGGGACGCGGATTTCGGGAGATGCGCAATTGACAAAGTGCATCGTTCACAGCAATTCCACGGTCTCCGGTGTTCATCACAACGCCGACCTCTAAGTCTTTTCGAATCTCCCAAGTCATGCCCGCCGATACGCTCCTCACTGCCGTCCGCGCCCACCTCGATCTCTCTCCAACCCACCGGGTGCTGATGGAGCCGATCCAGAAAGGTGCCTCTGGACGAACGATCATCCGAATCAAACCGGATGATCACTCGAGTTTTATCGGAGTGCATTATACGCTGGAGCGCTCGGACAATGCGAACTTCCTGCCGGTTGCGGAATTCTTGACGGCGGCAGGATTGAATATCCCCCGCGTCCTCTACGATAATGTCAGGCGGCATGTGGCGCTCATTGAAGACCTAGGCGACCAGAGCCTACTGGATCTGAAGGATGAGCCGTATGAAGTGCGCGAGCCCTACTACCGTTCGGCATTTGAGCAACTGGATAAGCTTCTTTACGTACGCCCGCCGAAGGAATTTGAACTGCAGCCGGTCTTTGACGAGCCACTCTACCGCTGGGAGCAGGAGTATTTCTTCGAGCACTTCGTGGAGGGACATCAGAAAAAGGACGCTTCCGAACTGCGCGAAGATCCCATCCTGCTAGGGCTCACGAAGCGGCTGGGAGCAACGGCTCCGCACATGGTGCATCGTGATTTCCAGTCGGAAAATCTCCTGATCAAGGAGGACCGTGCCTATGTCATCGATTTCCAGGGCCTACGAATGGGACGGCAGGAGTACGACCTGGCTTCGCTGGTTTATGATCCCTACATGGATCACTCTGCAGAGGATCGGGCGAAGATGTTGGAACTCTGGGAGGAGGTCACGGAGGAGGAGGCCATCGAACCCATCCTGAAAGACTGCGCGGCGCAGCGTCTCATGCAGGCGCTGGGGGCCTTCGCAAATATCGGACACAATCAGGAGAATGATTGGTATCTCGAGCAAATCCCGGCTGCGGTGAAGGCGCTGAAGGAGGTCATTGACGACACTCCGCTGGAGGATTCACTGGGACCAGTCCTCGACTAGAGGTTGACTGGGATCGACGCAGGTGAGGTCGATTTGTTAGAAGCCGATGTACCGATGAAACCTGCCCGGCTTTTTTCCATCCTCCTTCCGCTGATTGTCGGCGTGGGGATGGTTTTCATGGTCCCGCAAGTGCACTCGCTGGTGCAGCTGGAGCAGGCGATTTTTTGGTATCCGGAGCGACATGACCGGATGGCTTACACGACCTATTCGCAGGATGAAGCGATGGCTCTGAGGGTTTTTGAAGTCGGCTCCTCGAAGCAAAGTGCGACCACGCTCAAGGTGGATGCCGAGACCCTCGACATCCTGACAGTGGAGGAAATGAGTCCCGCGAATTGGGCCTACCTCCTCTCGGAGATCCCCTCCCCAGCTGAACATCATCTCGTCATTCCCTCGGGTCTTTCCTGGGAAGCGGGCGGAGAAATTCCGCTTCGTGCGCTGGCGTTCGAGCTGGAAAAATTCAACACAGTGGCACTTGGCCTGGAATTCGGAGCCGGTGCAGCCGACCCGCTTCCAGAGTATCTCAAGACCTCCGTTATCCCGGACACAGGGGGCTTTCCCAAAAAACTGACCAGCGTGGGTGCGGTGATCAAAGCCCCTTCCACCGAAGCGACTCTTTACGGATTTACCGCGATCCAGGGGCTCACCGGAGAGCTGCCGCTTCTGGCCCGTTGGGGGAATGACCTCCTTCCCTCGCTCGCACTTGCCAGACTGATCAATCGCCTAGATCTCACAACCGCCGGAGTGAAGCACGACTCCAGAGGCTTTCTCATTCTCGGTGAGTCCCAGGCCATTTTGCCGATAGACGAAAAGGGCTTTTTGATCGGAGAAAAGTGGACTTCCGAAACGGCTCCGACCAGCGCAGCCTCCATCTTACTGGAGCCTGCACGGGAGTTGTCAGATGAACTCGTCCTCACCGAAGGCGGTCCAGGTCAGGAACTGGCAATGGGCCCTCCATCGCTGACGAAGACCTATCGCCCGCTCGCCCCCCTGCCCCACGTCTCCTTCATTTTACTGACGGTCCTCCTCCTGCAGTTCCGGAAGTGGTGGGTCGTCATCCCGCTCTTGTCCGCCTTCTACCTCGTGCCGGTTCATACGATCCATTGGTTACCTGCCTTGCATACGATCCATTGGTTACCTGCCTTGCCGTTTCTAGTCACCGTGCTGGTCTTCGCTATTCTGTGCTTCCGGAAGGAAAAGGAAGAAACAAGGACCGCCAATTCCGAACAGGAGCCCCCCACTCCCGAGCCCGTGTCTCCTCTTGGCAGAGCGAAGGTGAAACGCAAGAAAGTCCAAGGCCCCAGGACGAAAAAATCGCAGCAGCAGAAGTCGAAATCCCGGCTACAAGGAAAGCCGAAGTCGAAGGTCAAAAATTGATGATCTTTCCACCTTCCACCGCTCCGGTGGAACCGCTAGTTCTACTGCATGCGCGAAGATGTAAAGCAGTTGCTTGCCCTCCAGGAAATCGATCAGGACGTCCTCCGTTTAAAGGCGGAATTGATCAGGATCCCCCAGCTTCAGGAAGCGGCCAAGGAACGCCTCGCCAATGACACCCAAGCTCTCTCTGATGCCAAGGCTGCCTATCAGCAAAACGAGGTTGAGATTAAGAAGGTCGAGATCGATGTCGGCACGCGGAAGGACACTATCACGCGCCTGAATAATCAGCAGTTCGAGACCAAGAAGAACGAAGAATACACCAAACTGGGCGAAGAAGTGATCCGATATAAGGGGCTGGTCGATGAACTCGAAACCAAGGAGCTGGAGCTCATGGAAGTGGCCGATGACCTCCGCCTAAAGATCTCGGAAGCCGAAGCCGCGCTGGCGAAGACCCAAGGCTTCGTCGATGAGGAAATCGCCGAGCTGGAGGACCGCGCGACCGAACGAAAGAGCGAGTTAGCAAAGCAGGAAGAACAACGAGTCACCGCAGCCTCCGTCATCGAGGAAGACCTCATGGAGACTTACACCCGCCTCTTCGACAAGCGCGAAGGACTGGCGGTAGTCAATGTCACCTCGGAGCGTAGCTGCACCTCCTGTCATGTCCAGGTGACCCCGGCGACCTACGCGCTGGCACAGTCTGGAAGCGCGATTTCCCATTGTGACAACTGCGGAGCGATCTTGTTTTCGTAAGCTACGGAGCTTGGACTTCCGTCCGGCTCAGCGAGGATCAAGAACACTCCGATCTTTGCCGCCCTAAAACTGATATTCAGAATTTAGGGCTACCAAGAAACGAAGATGAACCGAGGGACAGTAGTGATCAGCTGAAAAGCTTCCAGCAGAGCAAGGAGGCCAGAGCACCGAGGACGAGGCCGAGAGTCATGCCGTAGAGGGCTCCTTCCTGTTGGAAGGGTTCGACCTTTGGGCCGACGAAGCTCTTTGGAACGAGGGGTTTTTCGACGACGAAGGAGGGCCGCAGCTTCTTCTTCCAGTGTGAAGCGAGCTTAAACTGATCATTGCGAGCTCCGCGAAGGACGTCGATGGCGTGGTCCCAATCAATCTTGGCAGCAACGACTTCATCGATGAGATTATAGGCACCGAGGTCTTGGCCGGGCTTGGGATCGATGGGGATGCCATTGGCAGCGAGGGCGGATTTCAAGGCAGTTCGAGCTTCGGTCTCAGCGTCGAGGAAGGGCTGGAGTTCGTCATCGAGCCGTTTACCGGCGGCCTCGCGATCCAGCTGGTCGATCACGCGGATGCGATTGGGGATCTCATTGACCACTGCGCTGGCAATCTCAGCCGCTTCCTTCGGATCGTGCCGCTTTACGGTAACGGTGAGTTCATCAGTTTCCGGATCGAGATCGAGGTCGACGGATTGATTGAGCTCCAAGGTGGCGTCAGGAGTGCCCATTTCCCAGCGCTTGGTGAGGTCGAGATTCGCCACGATGGGCGCGAGTCCCTGATCAGACTCGAGACGACGCATGATCTCGCTTTCATTGGGACTCAAGGCACCGAGAGCGGTACTCGGAGCTCCTTCGACAGCATAGGGCTCGCGAATATCAACTTTCAAGACCGCCATGGAGAGGTAGTCCTTGGGCGCATTCTCCCAATTCTTCTTTCCAAGCATGAAGCCTCCCACCGTGCCTCCGATAACGAACAAGGCGAGAAGCCATGACCACCACCAAAATCCTCTGCGTCCTCTACGTTTCTTCATGAAGATGGATTAAATCAGTTGGGGAATTTCAGTCACCAGAAAAGAATTTTTAGAGTGACTGGTGGAAGGTGTCCTTCGCCTTCAGGCTCTCAACAAAGGCGGCCATAATCGCGGTGGTGGTCTCGATGTCGGAGTAGGAGGCCATTTCGACGACCGAGTGCATGCAGCGCAGCGGAATGGAGACGAGGGCGCTCGGGACGCCCTCACGGACGTTGAAGATGCTATCGGTATCGGTGCCGGTGAAGCGGCTGGAAGCCTCGTGCTGGAGCGGGATCTTGCTCTTCTTCGCGACTTCGATGATGCGCTCGACAACGAGGGGGTGACTGGCCGAGCCATGGGTAACGCTGGGGCCGCCGCCGAGGGTGACCTTGCCATACATCTCTGCGCTGAGGGCCGGGGTATCGGTGGCATGCGTGACATCGGTGCAGATGCAGACATCCGGCTGGAGGCGGTGGGTCGCCATGCGTGCGCCGTGCCCGCCGATTTCTTCCTGCACTGAGTTCAGGCAAACGAGGGTAAAGGGTAGCTTGGCTTTGGAGGCGGCGAGCTTCTTCATGACCTGTGCGATCATGAAACCGCCGACGCGGTTATCGACAGCGCGGCTGACAATGCGATCCTTGCCCAGGTCCATCGGCTCGTCGGTGTAAACGGCGGGATGGCCGACGCGCAGACCCATCTCTGCGACATCTTCCGGCGAACTCGCTCCGACATCGACCCAGAGTTCGTGCACCTTCGGAGCCTTTTCATTGGCGAGACTATCGCGACGCAGGTGGATGGCGGTATTGCCAATGATCCCCTCCACGGTCCCCTTGTCCCCGAGGATCTGGATCCGGCGACCCCGGCCGGTGGCGGCATCACTCCCCCCGACGCGGTCGAGGTAGAGGAAGCCGTCTTTATTGACGTGTTTAATCATGTAGCCGATCTCATCCGCGTGCGCTTCTAGCATCACGATCTTATCGGACTTCCCCTTCAGCGTGGCCCAAGTGGAGCCGTAGGAATCGCACTCCACCTTATCGGCGAACTTGCCGATATACTTTGCCCAGACGCGCTGGCCGGGCATTTCAAATCCGGTCGGACTGGGGGTGGAGAGGAGATCGAAGAGGAAGGATTTTTCGGCTTTCGTCATGCGCGGAGCATGGGCACGCACCCTGCCAGGGTGAACTATAAAGTGAGACCAACGAGCGATGAGATGACGCGATCCGCTCCGCACTCACGGAGCTGGTCTTCATTAAAAGCTCCGGTGGCAACTGCGATGCAGGGCGCGCCGATGGCGTGAGCGCAGGCGACATCCTTCGGGGTATCTCCGATGACAATGACTTCCGCCACCGTGAAGTTTTTCCCGGTGGTGAGATTCGCGCGCTGGATGGCAATCGGTCCGAGCTTGTTGCGGTCCCAATGATCGTCGCCGTAGGAGCCGAACTGGAAATGCTCACTGAGACCGTAGTGCCCAACCTTAATGACCGCACCCCTTTCAATGTTCCCGGTCATGAGCCCCAGCGTGTGGCCATCGTCCTCTAGACGAGCGATGAGATCGATGGAACCATCGAGCACTGATCCACCAAAAGAGGAATCATGGAGATTCCGCTGCATCAGGGGCAGGTAGCATTGGTAGAATTCCTCCTCGATTTTCGGGTCATACGGACGGTCGAAGTGCTCGAAGAGGCCGCGAACGATGCCGCTGTCAGTACTACCGGCGAGATCGAGCGGCGGGCCTTCGGAGCCGAAGATCTCGAGTGCGGCTTCATTGAGCGCACTCATTCCAGCACCGCCGGTGTCGATGAGGGTGCAATCGATGTCGAAGAGGATGAGTTTTTTCATGGGCAGAAAAAACGGGAGCAGGTGCTCCCGTTTGATTGTTAAGTTTTGATTGAGATTGAGGACTTATTCCTCCTCGTCGGTGGAGTCAGCTTTGACCTCTGGCTCCCCGGTAGGGGCGTCCTCACCTTCGTGTTCGTGGTCCTCGCTCTCGATGTCATCCGAATCGTCGAACTCGTGGTCCTTCGCTTCGTCTTCGTGAATGAGTTCCCCGTGCGAGAGCATGAAGTGGCGTTCGCGTTTTTCGGGAGCAATTGGAGAGAGCACCATGCCGATGGCACGGCCGGCCAGCTTTGGAGCCTGATCGACGTGGGACATGCCGGAGAGATCCTTCATGACCTTCTGCATCACCTCGAAACCGATTTCACGGTGGGCATTCTCACGACCACGGAACTGGAGCTGAACGCGCACCTTGTTCCCCTCATCGAGGAATTTTTCGGCGCGGGCACACTTGATGTTGTAGTCGTGCTCCTCGGTGCGGACGCGGAATTTGACTTCCTTCATCTTCACCGGCCCCTTGCTCTTGGAAGTTTTCTTGAGCTTGGACTGCTCATATTTGTATTTGCCATAGTCCACGATCCGGCAAACCGGCGGGTCTGCGGCAGCCGCGATTTCGACGAGATCGAGCCCCACGGATTTCGCTTTATCGATAGCCTCACGGGTCGTCATGACGCCGAGCTGCTGGCTGTCCTCGCCGTAAACGACGCGAACTTTTGGAGCACGAATACGATCGTTCACCCGGGTCATATCCCGGCGTGCTCTTTTGAACTTCTTCTTTTTCTTGGCTATGGTCTTAGCAGGTTGTGGTTTTGGCTGACACGTCGACGCCGTCCGCAGAAGCAAACGAGATCACGTATCCAGATTTTTTAATGTCTCCCGAATCGGGTAACACGCAAGCGACATCTCTCAGCAGACCGCTCATCGCAGGCAGGCGGGCTGGATTGACAATCGAGCCCCTGACTCATCACAGGGAGCGATTAGAAATGTCTTCGGTAATCTTGCTGACGAAATCATTCGTGGAAATGCTGCCGAGATCTCCTTGATCTCGATGGCGCACGCTGACGGAATTCTCCTCCACTTCACGTGCTCCTAGGACGGCAAGGTATGGAACGCGGTCCATGCGGGCAAGACGAATCTTGGCCCCGATTTTGTCACCAGTATTATCGATGGCCACACGCACTCCGGCTTCCGCCAACTCATTAACGAGCGCCTGAGCCTCGGTGGAGAATTTCTCCGAGATCGGCAGGACGCGAACCTGCTCCGGCGCGAGCCAGGTGGGGAACTTACCCTCGAAGTGCTCGATCAGTAATCCGACGAAGCGCTCCAGCGAACCGAAGGGCGCGCGGTGAATCATGACCGGAGTGTGAGGTTTGTTGTCCGAGCCGATGTAGCTCAGCCCGAATCTGACGGGGAGATTGTAATCCACCTGCACCGTGCCGAGCTGCCAGTCGCGGCCAATGACGTCCTTCACCACGAAGTCGATCTTTGGTCCGTAGAAAGCAGCCTCGCCCGGCTCTTCGGTATAATCGACGCCGAGGGTTTGCACAGCCTCGCGGAGGGCGGCTTCGGCCTTGTCCCAGTTTTCCGGGTCGCCGACGTATTTATCAGAGTCGGGATCGCGCAGTGAGAGGCGCACCCCGTAGTCGTCCATGCCGAGGGTCCCGAGAACCTTCTTCACCAATCCCAGGCAGCCCTGGATTTCCTCGCCAAGTTGTTCCGGCGTGCAGAAGAGGTGGGCATCATCCTGAGTGAAGCTGCGCACACGGGTCAGGCCGCCAAGCTCGCCGGATTGCTCCCAGCGGTAAACGGTGCCGAATTCGGCCAATCTCACCGGAAGGTCGCGATACGAGCGGTGCTCGCTATCGAAGATCTTGATGTGATGCGGGCAATTCATCGGCTTGAGAAGGAAGCCCTCGATCTCGCCGGTGGAGATGAAATTGACCAAATCCGAACACTTCGCGCCGTCGTCTGCGAGTTGCTTAAGCGCATCGCGATCCACCACGGGAGGAAATTGACTGTCCTCGTAGTATGGGAAGTGGCCGGAGGTTTTGTAGAGGTCCAGCTTGCCAATATGCGGAGTGAAGACCTGGAAGTAGCCCTGCTTATCGAGCTCCTCCGTGATGAAGTCCTGCAGCTGACGGCGAATGATCCCCCCTTTCGGCTTCCAGAGCGGAAGCCCCTGCCCCACCGACTCATCGAAGGTAAACAGATTCATCTCCTTACCAAGACGACGGTGGTCGCGCTT
>CALBVA010000259.1 GCA_937969125.1 uncultured Verrucomicrobiales bacterium
GCCTCGTAGATCAACAGTGGGAGATTTCCCTGGCAGGTGGAACCTTCCAGCAAAACTGGATCCGCGATTTTTCAATTAAGTCCGCCAAGCTCCTCGTCGATAAAGAGGGTGTCACGGTCCGTGAACTAGTCCTCCAATCCGGTGGCGGCACGCTGGAGCTGTCAGGTGCCATTGAAGGCCCCGTGTCCAAGCCGCAGTTCGATCTCAAGGGTTCCTTCAGAAGCCTTCCCATCACCCAGGTCATTCGCATCGGAGATATCAAGATCTCGAATTACCTCCACGGACAAATTTCCGGAGATCTCCGTATCACAGGGTCCACTGATAAAAAAATTCGCATGAAGGGTGACATCGATCTTGAAGAAGGGGATGTCATTATCCTGCGGGAGAAGTGGGCGATCTTGAAAGGGCTCTCCTTGATTGATGTCAACCGGACCTACCGACGGGTCGACTTTGAAGACGGAACTCTCTCCTTCGAGTCTTATAATGGCGGCCTGACCTTCGAGAAAATCGATCTTCGCGCTGGTGAGCTTGCCAAATTGAAAGGAGAGATCATAGCGCGTCTCCCCAGCCAGCAGGAAGCGGCAGACCGACTGGGAATCACTTTGACCGATGGGTTCAGCGGAAACGGATTTCGCCTCGACGCTACAGATTCGAATTCTGCCCAAGCCATGGAAGATGAGCGGATGAGTCTCCGCAGAGCCACTGGAGGCGGAAGCCGCGTGGATGATCTGAATCTCGGCGAATCCGGAGTCGCTCAACGTGCCAACCAGGCCACCTTCGGAGCAGAATCTCTTGATCAAAAGCGTCTCCGCCAGGAGATGAATGTCCACCTGCTCACCGGATCCCTGAAGCTCGGGGTGCCCGCGGCTGCCTTCTCCGAAAACGGAAAACTCTCCGCGCTCTATCCTGCCGACGGGGCGGGTTGGCGGTGGGTGGATCTGAAGTTTAACGGTGAGGAAACCTTCACGACCCTGACCAATACAGCCAAGATGAAGCTCCTCGCCGACAGCCGCGAACGTGAGTATGGCGAGCAGTCGGAGGATTCCGAGTGAATCCCGAGTGCTTTTTACCAACTGAGGGCCTCCGCGATCTCGCGGGTCGCGCTACTCTTATTCAGGGTGTAAAGGTGAAGTCCTGAGACAGCCTCATCAATCAGCCCCTGGCACTGCGCCGTGGCATAATCGATCCCGGCCTGCCTGATCGCAGCGGCATCATCGCCCGCATCGTGAAGAACACGGAGGAGCGCGGCGGGGAAATGACTTCCCGCTGCCAGATCCGCCATTCGCTTCATGCTCGTGAGCGTTGTGATAGGCATAATTCCCGCCACGATTGGTAAATGGATCCCCATCAGCTCACACCGTTCGCGGTAGTCAGCGAAATCGTGGTTATCAAAGAAAAGCTGCGTGCAGATGTAGTCCGCACCCTCATCCACCTTGGCTTTGAAGTGATCCATCTCCTCCAGGCGATTCTGCGTTGTCGGATGCCCCTCGGGAAAACCAGCCACACCCACTTCAAAAGGGTGGGGGTGCGCCTTGATGAACCTCACCAGATCAGCGGCATACTTAAAATGATCTCCGCTTCGGTCATAACCCGGCTGATTCCGGGGAGGATCGCCACGAAGAGCCAGAATAGTGCCGACGTTATCGGAAGCATACTGATCCAGGATCTCCGACATCTCCGCCTCGGAGTGGCCGATGCAGGTGAGGTGTGGAATGGTGGGTACCGCAGCCTGTTTCATGATCTCCTGCACCACTGAACGCGTCCGTTCGCGGGTAGTGCCACCAGCGCCATAAGTCACGCTAACAAAGGCCGGATCCAGTGATCCCAGCTCGCCTACGGTCTTCAAAAGCTCCGACGACCCCTTATCATTCTTTGGCGGGAAAAACTCGAAAGAGAGGGTTGGTCGCTCAGCCTTTAATAGCGGGGTGATTTCCATGTGGCACCAGCTTAGAAATTGCCACGTGCAGGTCTATGGAAAAGGGGTGATTTTTATGCAACCGAACGACAAATCTTCGGTTATATAGACATCCCCTCGTCGTGCTGAAGTTCCCATCCATCCTCCCGGTTCTCGCCCTGGCCCTTTCTGCTGCCTTTTTCACTCCTGTGACTGCGCAGGAACCTGTCGATCAGACGGAGGAAGGAAATCAGCGGAAGAAGCCAAAGGCAGAGCGGCGATCCCGGCTGGGTCTGCAGAATACCGCCCGCTTCTTCAAGCGTTTTGACGCCAACAAGGATGACAAGTTCTCCAGAAAGGAGTTCTACTCGGTGAAAAGAATCGGGAAACTGACTGAGGACGAGCGGGCCCGTATCTTTGACCGCCTTGACAAGGATCAGGATAACTTCATCACCAGAGCGGAATTTAAGGCACTCGCGAAGAAGGCGCGCCCGAATCCTCTCGCTGAGGCTGACACCAACAAGGATGGAAACATTACCTTCGAGGAATTCTCTAAATTCCCCCGCTTTGCCAAAATGGCTGAAAAGCGGAGAAAGAAGATTTTTACGCAGCTGGACCGCGACAAGAATGAGGTCATTAACAAGAGAGACGGAGTTTCTGAGGGTGGTCGTGACGGTAAACCGATGAAATGGCGTCCTCGTTTTTGGCTTAAAAAATGGGATCTGGACAATAGCGGGACCTTGTCCTTTGGCGAATTTCAGAACCTTCCGCCCCTCCTGACTTTGAGCGGCAAGGAGAAGAGGCGGCACTTTAAATTCTTCGACACCAATGGTGATGGAGAAATCACCCAGGCTGAGAAGAATCAGGCGAATCAGAAGATGGGGCCGCCTCTGAAATCCAGGACAAAGCCCGGAAAAAAAGAACCTCGTTCAGACTAAGTGAGATTCAGAGGCCTCAAAGCACCAGAACTATGGGTGTGGGAGGGTCTAAAAAATTACCTGAAACCAAAATCCTCCGAAGGCTTCATCCTCGCCTTCATGAGCCAGGACGATGCTCGCTCCTATAAACGGGCTCACCGCCACTTGCTTCGAGATGGCATAGGTGAGCGAAATCCTGGTGTGGAGTTCATTGATTCCATCCCGATCCGCGTAACTGGAGGCAAAACCGAGTCCTGTATCCACCGCAAGAAAGGCCTCATCTGACAGCGGCGTGCTCCACTGAATCTCGGTATTGTAATAAAATCCCTCCGCTCCGAAGTCGTAGTTGATTTCGTTTCGCCAGCTCCAGTCAGCGTTGATTCGAAAGGTTGTGAAGAGCCCCAGATCCAGTCCACTGTCCAGCAGGCTTTCATTGCGATCTCGGTAGGTCGCGGAGGCTCCCCAGCTTAAGCGCTCACTGTGCTCCCGGCTCCATTCGAAATACCCGGCGGTCTCTGAAAAATCTCCATCGCTCTCCGCGAGGTGGTAAGCCCCGATGTTCAGGGAATCGATTTCCGAAAGCGTCACTCGGGCTTCGAATTGAAAATCGAGAGAAGCCTGCGCCAGCTCGATTCCCCGGAAAACATAACTCGAGCGCACCCCGGTCACCGCCTCGATGCCCAGAGGAATCTCCTCCGCCACCTGCGCAGCAGCATTGACAGAAAGAAGGCAGGTCAGGGGCAGCGGCACCGCAGGGAGTCTCATGAAAAAGACCCTGCGGAATCGCTCCCACAGGGTCAAATCTTATAGAGGCCGTGCAGCTTACTCGCCTTTGGGTTTCTCGACGTAGGTCGATTTAATCCGGAGGTCACGCAGCGCGTTCGCCGTCGCGGTGCCTGGGCTGGAGGTCATAATCTCCGCGCCCTTATTGTTCTTCGGGAAAGCAATCACTTCGCGGATGGAGTCCTCCCGGCAGGCCAGCATGACCACCCGGTCGAGGCCTAAGGCAATGCCACCGTGCGGTGGCGCACCGTATTTGAAAGCATCGAGGATGTGCTCGAACTCCTCAGCCGCTTCCTCCTTGCTGATTCCCAGTGCGGAGAACATTGCGCTCTGTAGCTCGGCCTCATGGATTCGGATTGATCCGCCACCGAGTTCATAACCGTTCAAAACGACGTCGTAAGCCTGTGCACGGAGTCCATCCAGTTCGCCCTTGTGCAGCTTCTCTTCGTCCTCCTTCAGCGGACGGGTGAATGGGTGGTGTACCGCGACGTAGCGATTCTCTTCATCATCAAAGGCGAGAAGCGGAAACTCGGTCACCCATAGGAAATCGAGTTTCTCATTGCCCTCTAAAAGATTCTGCAGATCGGCCACTTCGAGGCGAATTCGGCCGAGCACATCGCAGGCCATTTCCCATTGGTCGGCGGCGAAGAGGATGAGGTCTCCGGGCTCGATGTTAAGCTTTGTGCGAAGCGCCTCGATTTCGTCATCGGTCATGCGTTTCACGAAAGGTGAGCGCCAGGTCTTCCGGTCGGTATCGCGGGCCTGGATGTAGGCCAGACCTTTCGCCCCGGCCTCCTGGGCCAGCTTGGTGAGCTTGTCAATTTGTCCCGTTGAGATGTCCGCGAAGCCTTTCGCGTTGATCGCCTTCACCACGCCACCATTGGCGATCACTCCAGAGAAAACGCGGAATTCGCAATCCTTCAGCTCATCGCTGAGATCCACCATCTCCATCCCGATGCGGCGCTCCGGCTTGTCGGATCCGTAAGTGTTCATTGCTTCCTTCCAGGTCAGGCGAGGAAAGGGGACCGGCACCTCGACGCCGCGCGCCTGCGTGAACATCTGTGAGAGCATACCCTCGATCATTCCCATGATGTCGTTCTCGTTGACGAAGGACGCCTCGATATCGATCTGCGTGAACTCAGGTTGGCGGTCGGCCCGTAGATCTTCATCGCGGAAGCAGCGGGCGATTTGGAAATACTTCTCCACTCCGGCCACCATGAGCATCTGTTTGTATTGCTGGGGGGCCTGAGGGAGGGCGTAGAATTTTCCGGGGTTGATACGGCTGGGCACCAGGAAATCGCGGGCACCTTCGGGAGTCGCTTTCGAAAGGATCGGAGTCTCCACTTCAATGAAGCCCTCTTCCGACAGGAAGTCGCGAGCTGCCTTCGTGATGATGTGCCGCTGCTTCAGATTGTTCGTGAGACGCGGGCGGCGCAGGTCCAGATAACGGTGCTTCAGGCGGAGGTCCTCATTGGACAGCTCCTTATTCAGCTGGAAGGGTAGTACCTCGGCCTTGTTTACGATCACCAGCTCCTTCGCTACGATTTCAATGTCACCCGTCGAGAGATCGGTATTCGTGGTGTCGACGTCATCGGTCTTCAGGCGAGCCGAAACCAGCCCGGTCACCTGCACCACGTCTTCGTCACGCAGCGCGTGGGAGAGCTTGGCTGCCTCCTCGGAATCATCCGGGCGGAACACAACCTGTGTCAGCCCCTCGCGGTCACGAAGGTCAATGAAGATCACGCCTCCGTGGTCGCGGGTGGAATTCACCCAGCCGATCAGAGTGACGGTTTCGCCAGTGTGCTCGGAGCGGAGTTCATTACAGTGGTGTGTTCTCATGATGTCAGTTTTTGGAGAGTGTTGGAAATTTTGGTGACGATGGATTCATCGACGGTGAGTTTTTCTTCGCTGCGGCTCGCGAGGACCTTCAGCGAGATCTCGGGATACTCGCTTCCGATGACAACCGCAAGCGGCGCTCCGAATTGCTCAGCTTGCTTGAACTGCTTGTTGAACTTCGTTGGAGTGAGCGGGTATGAAACCGCGATCCCCGATGAGCGGAGAGTGCTTGCCAGCGCCAGGGCGTTCGGGAGTTGCTCATCATCTGCGATGACGAGGAAAACGTCGCAGCTGGTCTCCGCTTTTAAGGCTTCCTGCATCCTTGCTGAAGCGTGCGGAGTCTCCTCGATTAAGTGCCGGATCACTACGTCTCCGATCGCAAAACCCGCTGCCGGAAGGTCGGTCCCTCCATCGGTCAGGGCCGAGACCAGAGTGTCATACCGGCCACCTCCAGCGACAGCTCGCAGTGATTTTTTTGCGTCGAAGACCTCGAAAACCACCCCGGTATAATAAGCAAGTCCCCGCACGATCGAGAGGTCAACTTCCACAAATTCGCGTATCCCGCGGGCTTTCAGGTTCGCAAGCACCGTATCTAGGTTTTCGCCAAGCGCGGCTGGATTGGAAATCGCTTCCTTCACCTCTGCGACCGTCAGCCCCAGTGGCTTCAATTTCGCCTCCGTGGCTTCTGGCTTATCGCGCTCCAGCTTATCGACAACCTGCAGAAGGTCGGCTGTCTGCTCTTCGGTTAATCCGCGCCCGTTCGCAAAATCCTGCCAGTAGGTCCGATCTGAAAGCCGAATGACAAAGTCGCCCGCTACAAATCCTAGCTCGCGCATCAGGTCGATCGAGAGGGCAATGAGCTCCGCATCCGCTGCGGCACTCGTCTCCCCGAGAAGGTCCACATTGAACTGATAAAACTCCCGCGTCCGGCCCTTCTGTGGTTTCTCGTAGCGGAAGCACTGCCCGATTTCAAACCATCGCATCGGCTTCGGGTAATCCCGTTGCAGTGCTGCCGCCAGTCGGCCGAGAGAGGCTGTCACTTCCGGCCGCAACGTGACATCCCGTCCGCCCTGATCCTCGAAGCGGAACAGTTGGCTCG
>CALBVA010000260.1 GCA_937969125.1 uncultured Verrucomicrobiales bacterium
ACAGTTTCTCGACCTCTTCACAAGACCCCGCCTGGTTCGTTCCGGCGGGGTCTTTTCGTTGGAAATCCACCCGCATCCGGCAATTGGAAAATAATAGGTGAAATTAGCCCTATGGAAACTGCTCGCCAGCACGTTCCACCCCCGATACTTTCGATTAAAACGATGAGCGATATTTACGTAACCGAAACCGACGAAGCACAGCTCGCCGCCACCGCGCTTGCCGTGAAGAGTGCGGTGGACAATCAGCGACGCAAGGAGACCATTCAGTCCGTAGTGACCGCGCTGCTTGGCTTCGGTGTCGTCATCGCCTTGTTGGCACTCATTGCTCTTATCCCCAGCTCTAAGGTCACCGAGCAGATCATCGCCTATCAAGCTCCCCCTCAGGAGGAAGATCCTCCCATCAAAATGAAGGAGCTTACCAACAACGCCCAGCCGAAGCCTCCCGGTGCCAGTGCTTCCATGGCGAAGGTTATCGCTGCGGAGGCCACCAGTGCGGTCGCGGTGCCTATCCCGGACGTTTCGATTCCCGATGCCACTTTTGGGATGGAGGAAGACTTTGGCCCCGGCTTTGGCAGTGCTGATGGCGATGGCTCCGGCGGTGGGGGTGCCACCTTCTTTGGCAGTCGCCGGGAAGGGAAGCGCGTCGTCTTTTGCGTGGATTACTCCGGTTCCATGGAGTCGGACGGAGGAGCCGGAGGCACCCGTATCTCCGCACTGAAAAAGGAACTCGCTGCTTCCATCAAGCGCCTTCCTAAGAACATGTCCTTCGCTGTCATCTTCTTCTCCACCAATGCCTGGTCCATCGAGACCGAAGGTCCGGACTATGTGGGCAATGGCTGGAATGGACTGGGCGAAGTGCCCAATGCCGCCTGGTATCCCGCGACCCAGCGGGTCAAGGCCGAGGTCACTGGTCAGATTCAGAAGATGCCCGCTAAAGGTGGCACCAATTGGTTCCAGCCGTTGAAGATGGCTTTCAATATGAGCCCGCGACCCAATATCGTATATCTCCTCTCCGATGGTGAACCTCGCGATGACGTCCTCAACGAGATGTCCGAAATCAATCCTACCGGCATTCCCATCGATACCATTGCCTTCGAGCTTCCAGGGACTCCGGCGGCTCAGCTCATGGAAATCGCCCAGGAAACTGGGGGCAAATTCACCATGATCTACCAGGGTAAGCGTCTCACCGGCTCTGCCGCCGAGAAGCTCACTGACGAGGATTACGACTGATGGATCTTGTCATCTTTGACATTGATGGGACGCTTATCCGCTCGAACTTGGTCGATTCAGAGGGCTTCATTGAGGCAATCGTGAATGTTCTGGGCCTGGCTAATTTTGAAACCGACTGGTCCACCTATCAATTCGTCACGGATAGCGGTATCGCCCAGGAACTCTCCCAGCGGCACCGCGACCGGCCACTGAGTGGGAGTGAAATGAAGGCCATTGAGGCTGATCTTCTCGGGTTTCTAGAAGCCGCTCACGATCAGGAATTTCAACAGGTTGACGGGGCAGGGGACTTTCTCCAATCCCTCCTCGAATCCCCGGATCACGCCGTGGCCCTCGCCACCGGAGCGAATTCCTCCTCGGCTCTTCACAAGCTCGAGAGAGCCGGCTTCCCGCTGGATCTGCCTCTTGCCACCTCCTCGGATGCGGTCGTGAGGGAGCACATCATGCTCCAGGCCATGGACCGCGCGGCGCAGAGACACGGCAGAGCTTTTGAGAAAATCACCTATGTCGGTGATGGTTCCTGGGATGTCATTGCGACGGAAAATCTCGGTTGGAATTTCATAGGCATCGGGCCAATCATGATGGCTGACGCTGCGGTCAATTCAGCCTTCTCCGACTATTTGACCCCGTCACAGGTTCTGGCTGCTCTCTAGAAAGCGGTCTCGCATTACCGCACCGGGATGGCTTGTGGGATCACGGGTTCGGCATCGGGAATTTCCTCCACGGGCTCGATACGCGGATGTACGCGGATGGCGCGGCCGGGAGCAATTTCACCGTTTTTGTAAGACGGGAGGCGGTCGGCGGCTTTCATGATATCGGCCCAGATTGGCAGAGCCAGCGTCGCGCCGGAGCTGTTCCGCTTGATGACCTGTCCATAATCCATGCCCACCCAGACCGCACAGGTCAGCTCGGAAGAGTAGCCAGCATACCA
Organism: uncultured Verrucomicrobiales bacterium; assembly: GCA_937969125.1. GTDB lineage: Bacteria > Verrucomicrobiota > Verrucomicrobiia > Verrucomicrobiales > Akkermansiaceae > SW10. The sequence continues at coordinate 2,159 of CALBVA010000260.1, forward strand.
ACCATCATTTGGCCCGTTGGTGGTTCCGGTCTTACCGCCGGAGGGCTTTCGGAAGCCATACTTCGAGCGGATGGTGCGGCCGGTTCCTGTGCGATTCACCTGCTCCAAAACGCTGGAGACCTCCCAGGCCGAAGCCGCCTCGGCAGCACGATAGGGGATGGGGCCGTTTTCGAAGAGAATATTACCCTGCCGGTCTTTGATCGACTGGATGTAGTAGGGCCGGTAGCGAATCCCGCCATTGGGGAAAATGGTGTAGGCACTCGCGACAGCCTCCGGGGAGGCATTCCATGATCCGAGGTAGGACGAAGGAACGCGGTCGATGCGGTTCACATCAAATCCAGCCAGATGAGCTACCTCCAGAACCTTGTCCATGCCCGCGGCGTTCGCGATACGGATAGAGGAGGTATTGCGCGACTCTACCAGAGCGCGGGAGACGCGGACCTTCCGGAGATACCTGCCATCGGAGTTGGCAGGATTCCAATTCGGATCGCCACCGCGAATTTCGCCGGGGCGGAGGCGGGCATCACTGACGTAGTCGTAGGGTTGGATTCCATCAGCGAAGGCGGCGAGAAACATGAATGGCTTAAAGATCGATCCCACTGGTCGCTGGGCCTGGATCGCGCGGTTGAACTGGGATTCATTGGCATTTCGACCACCCACGATGGCGAGCACGGCGCCGGTGGCATTATCAATGACGACCGCGGCTCCCTGAAGATAGCGCGGATCGCCTTTTCCGTCCCAGTCTGCCCGTCTCTTGTGCGGGTAGCCGCGAGAATTCTCAACCTGAGCGAGGCGCTTCTCGATCGAGCGTTCACTGACCTCCTGAATGTTCGGATCCAGCGTGGTGGTGATGATGAGGCCGCCGTCCCGGATGTTTTCTTCTTCGAGGATACGATCAAGATCCCGCCGGATGGCATCCAGTGCATAGCTCCCTTCCTTCACTCGCTGGGTGGTGGAGCTGATTTTGATGGGGGCGGCTTTCGCGGCCTCCTCCTCGGCCTTGGTGATGAAACTGCTCTCCTTCATCTTTTCCAGGACCCAGTCCCGCTGCATCATGGCCTTTTCGTAGTTGCGAAAAGGGGAGAATTTATTCGGAGCACGAATGATTCCGGCCAGCATTGCCGACTCGCCGAGGCTGAGATTGGAAGCCGGCTTATTGAGGTAGGTTTGCGAGGCGACCTCGATACCACGGGTCGATCCGCCCCAGAAAATGCGGTTCATGTAGTGCTGCAGGATTTCGTCTTTCTCGAACTTTGACTCGATCCGTACCGCGATGAAGGTTTCAAGGAGCTTTCGGTGCACTCCGGCGAGTTTTCGGCGGATGCCGCGCTTCTGCTGCTCGCTGCGTTTTAGGTGATAGCTGTTACGTGCCAGTTGCATACTGATCGTTCCGCCCCCTTCCAGTTTCCCGCGGGTGAAGAATCGGAAGGCGACGCGGGCCATGGACTTCATGTCAATTGCTCCGTGGCTCCGGAAGCGGCGGTCTTCTGTCGCGATCAGCGCCTGCACGAAGGTGGGTGAGACTTCGTGGTATTTTACGATGCGGCGGTTCTTACCGTGGAGAAATCCGATTTTCTGGCCCTCGCTGTTCTTGAGGATGTGGCCGTTTCGGTCGTGGATTTCGGTGCGGGCGGGCATTTCCTCCACTTCGCGGAGGTCGTAGCTGCAAGCGATGGTGAAGTAGATGATGGAAAGAATGACGGCTACGACGAGCCCGAGAAAGGCACTGGAAAGAGCCACGCGACCCGGCCAGCGAAGCCACTTTGGCCACTTGCGGGTCATCCAAGCGATGAAGCGAAACGGGGAAAAGAAGAAGTCCTTCACCGCAAAGGGTGGTTTTTGGGCCTTTTTCTTTTTCGGTTTGGCTTTGTTTTTGGAGGCTTTTTTATTGCCTGATT
>CALBVA010000261.1 GCA_937969125.1 uncultured Verrucomicrobiales bacterium
GAAACCGCTGCCGAGCGCTTCGAAGCCCACAAGCGTCGGAAGAAAGGGGAGACTGATAAAAAGGTCGATAATTACCTCCCGCGAGCCGTGATCTACAAGTCTCGCATTTCCGGACTGCTCCAAGGCGATATGGGACGCTCCTCAGCCTATGGCGAGCCAGTCGCTGGTCTCATCAAATCACGAATGCCGGTCGCGCTCTACTTTGGCCTCCTCACCGCCATCCTCACTTATGGAATCTGCCTCCCGCTAGGGATACTAAAGGCTATCAAACATCGCACTGCGGTCGATAACCTCACTTCCATTCTCATCTTTCTCGGATACTCCATCCCGGGCTTCGCTCTCGGAGCCGTCCTGCTCGTGCACCTTGGTGCGTCACGTCCCATCTTTCCAATGATCGGGCTGACCTCCGAGAATTTCGACACCCTGAGCACCTTCGGCCAGATCAAGGATCTCGCGTGGCACACTGTGCTCCCACTGATCGCTTATGTTGTCGGTTCTTTCGCCTGGACCACGATGATGATGAAGAACAATCTCATGGACAATCTCGCAGCCGACTACGTTCGCACTGCGGTCTCGAAAGGGGTGAGCTTCAATCGCGCCGTCTTCCGCCATGCTTTCCGGAATTCCTTTATCCCAATTGCCACCAGTCTCGGTCAGCTTATCGCCATTGTCGTCAGTGGGAGTCTTCTCATCGAGACTGTCTTCGATATTCAAGGCTTCGGCCTTCTTCAATTCCGGGCCATCACTGCTCCAGATCAAATGCTCATCATGGGTACTCTCACCGTCGCCTCTTTCTTGATGGTGTTGGGCAATATTCTTTCTGACATCATCGTCGCGATGATCGACCCACGCGTGAAATTTCAATAAGTAATGAAGCTCTGGATTGGTCTCATTCTCATCATCAGCGGGGTGCTTAGTCTCGTTGCGGAAGCCTATGACATCAAGCTGCCGACCATCAGCTGGGGCTTCAATCTCGCCCACTCCATTAAGGACCTCTATATCCCACTCGATTGGATCAAGTGGCTACTCGTCCGCACGGGCGAGATCACTGCCGCAGTCGTGATGGTCACCGGAGTGCTATTGGTCAGCTCCAGCCTGAGGAGTGGACCACCAAACCCCGTCACCGTGCGTAAGATTCAGCGCTTCAAGGCGATCAAGCGTGGCTACTACTCTTTCCTCTTCCTCCTCTTTCTTGGCGGGCTGGCTGCACTCGACCAGGTTTTAGTTGGCAAGGAGGCCCTCGCCGTGAAGTACGAAGACTCTTGGAGTTTCCCGGCCTTTTCGCGAGACCTTGAGAAGAACAAAGATTTTGGCGAGACCTCGGAGAGCATTGCCGAACTTGAGCCCGACTACCGGAAACTGCAAAAAACTCTCAAAGAGAACGGAAAAGGCAGCGTCATTCTTCCTCTCTGGCCTTACGCTCCGACCGGCGACACCATCGATGCTCTCGCTAAAAAGATCGACCCAGCCGAGGAGAATTACAACGGCCTCGCCACCCGCCTTCGGGATTTGAGCCAACCCGCTAAACCACACCTTCGCTATAAATACCGAAAGGGGCTGAGGCAGGGAGAAGCCCAAGGATGGGATGCCGAAAACAATCGCGTCTATAAAGCCCGCTACCTCGATGGGAAGCTCGTGGAGGGATCGGAAGACTTCACTGGCGAGGGTTCGCTTGCTGAATTTCTCGGCCAGTCTGAAGAGCAAGAATACGATGTGAGCTACCCGCCTTCTGAGCCCAATCTCAGCAATTTGCTGGGCACTACGTCTCAGGGGAGTGATGTCATTGCCTACCTCTTTGGCGGACTGCAGGTGAACTTCCAAGCCGCTCTCATCTTCATCCCCGTGGTGTATTTCATCGGCGTGACCGTAGGTCTCCTCATGGGCTTTTTCGGAGGCTGGTTCGACCTCACGGTGCAGCGTATCATCGAGATTCTTTCCAATATCCCATTCCTCTTCCTCGTCATTATCATCACGATGAGTGTGCCGCCACAGTATAAGGATAAGCTGGGTTTCTACTTCATCCTAGCAATCCTCGCCGCCTTTGGCTGGATGGGGATGACTTACCTCATGCGGACCTCAGCTCTGAAGGAGAAAGCTCGTGACTATGTCGCAGCCAGTCGGGTCATCGGAGCCAGCACTCCTCGCATTCTCTTCCGCCACCTCTTGCCGAACTCGGTCGCCATTCTTGTGACACTCATTCCCTTTTCGATTTCCGGAGTCGTACTCTCTTTGACCGCGCTGGACTACCTCGGCCTGGGCCTTCCCGGCCAATACGCCACTTGGGGGAAGTTGCTCAAGGACGGCCTCGATTCGCTCAACTCACCCTGGCTGGTCAGCTCCGCCTTCTTCTGTCTCGTCCTCATGCTGGTCCTCGTGACCTTTGTGGGTGAAGCGATTCGCGAAGCGTTCGATCCTAAAAAATACACCTTCTATCGCTAGATGCGCCTCCTGATCCTACTGATGCTCCCGCTCTTCCTGATCTCCTGTCAGAAGGAAGAGGATGTCTATGTCGACGGGCTGGGCTTCGATGAATATGTCCCCGTTTATAATTCTTATATCGAGCGATGGCTGAAAGGGAAAGTTGCCGAGGCCACTGAAGAATTCGAAAAAGCCGAGGAAGGATCCGCCGCCAAGAAGGATGCGGCCAAACTCATCGAACGCTTCAAGCGTCGCCAAGCCCTTGGCGATTATTTCCAATTCAAAACCGCCGAGGAACTTCCGGAAGGACTTCCGTGGAAGGACGGCCTCGACGAGCCAGAAGACTCCGATCCGGCTGCCAAGAAAGGCGGAGTCTTTCGATACTTCGTCACCAGCTTTCCTCCGACTCTTCGCCCGATCGGGCCAGCTTCCAACAGTGGAATGCGTGGCCAGCTTTATGATGACGTGCAACTCGGTCTCGTGCACTTGAATCGCCTGAACGGCTCGGTGATCCCGGCCACCGCGAAGGAGTGGGCTCCGAGTCCGGACAAGAGAACCTGGTATTTTAGGCTACATGAAGACGCCGAATACAGTGATGGCGTGGCGGTTAAAGCGCGGGATTTCGCCATCTCGGTCTACCTCAGAATTTCCGATTATACTAAGTCATCCTTCTATCAGGAATACCTCCGCGAGCAGCTCGCCCAGATCACCATTTATGGTGACCATGCTCTTGCCATCACCCTGCCAGAACCGAAAGCTGAGCTGGGAATGTATAGTGCCATCGGCACCTTTGCTCCGTCGCCCCCGCACTTCTACGAAGAGTTTGGTCCGGATTACGAAGAACGTTACAACTGGCGTCACCAGCCGACTACCGGGCCGTACAGCTTGTCGAAGGAAGATATTGATAAAGGCGTCTCCCTGACCCTGACTCGAAAAAAAGATTGGTGGGGAAATGATAAGAAGTTTTATCGCTACCGCTACAATCCCGATAAAATCGTGTGGCGTGTCATTCGCGACACCCCGAAGGCCTTCGAGCTATTCCGCGCTGGTCAGCTTGATCTCGCCGTGGTCTCGAGCCCTCAGACGTGGTATGAAAAAAGCGAAATCGACCCAGTCTATAAGGGCTACATTGAGCGCTACTGGTGGTATAATGATTTTCCGCGTCCGCAGTTCGGTGTCGAGATGAACCTCGACCGCGACAAGCTCAAGGACTTGAACGTCCGCCTCGGGCTGTCGCATTCCCTCAACTACGACCAAGTCATTAAGGTCCAATTCTGGGGCGACTACAATCGCTTGCCTGGCTTCGTCGATGGCTTCGGCGACTTCGTTAATCCCGAGATCAAGGCGCGCGCCTTTGATCCTGCAATCGCCCGCAGCTACTTTAAGAAGGCCGGATTCACTGAAGAGGGAAATGATGGCATTCTCCGAAAGCCGGATGGCACCCGTCTCGAGTTCACCCTCAGTCATTATGGCGTGAAGACCTATACCGAGATCATGAATATTCTGAAGAACGAGGCCAAGAAAGCTGGCGTCGATCTCATCCTCGATGGCAAGGATCCCAGCATCGTTTTCACTGAGGCGATGGATAAGAAGTTCGAGCTCACCTCCGTCGCGTGGGCCGTGCAGCCACCCTACTTTTCTTTTTACGAATATTTCCACTCTCGGAATGCCTACGACGAGCAGGGAAAGGTGAAGGAGAAGACCAATAATGTCTTCGCTTACGTCGATCCTCAGATGGATCGCTGGGCTGAAGAATACCGGCAGGCCACTGATGATGCGGTCAAGAAGGACCTCGCCTGGAAGATCCAGAAGCAAGTCTATGACCGTGCTGTTTTCATCCCGGGCTGGAAGCGCGACTACGAACGCATTGCAACCTGGCGTTGGGTTCGCTGGCCGAATACCGAGACCGTGCAGTTTTGTCCTCCCATCAATTCCTATCCCTACGATCACTACAGCTTCTGGATCGATGAGGAAATGAAAGAGGAAACCCAAGCCGCAATGATCTCCGGCAAGACCTTCCCCGAAGTCGAGAAACTGATCGAACTGTATCGTAAGAAATGAGCTCCCTCCTCGAAATCAACGGGCTGGTCACCAGCTTCGAGACCGACTCCGGTTGGGTCCGTGCGGTCGATGGAATTTCGTATTCCATCGAGGCTGGCAAAACTGTCGGGCTCGTCGGTGAGTCCGGTTGCGGGAAGACGGTGAGCGCGATGTCGATTATCGACCTGCTTCCAAAACCATCCGGCCACGTGCTCGAAGGCGAAATTCTCTTCAAAGGCGAAGATCTGCGGAAGGTCACCAACGAGCGCATGCGTCAGGTGCGGGGAGGGGAGATTGGCACCATTTTCCAGGAGCCCATGGCAGCCCTCAATCCGGTGCATCGGATTGGTCGGCAAATCACTGAGACCCTGAAGCTTCACGAAGGAATGTCCGGTCGTCAGGCTACTGCGAAGGCGGTTGAGCTACTCGATGCGGTTGGTATTCCTGCTCCCGAGAAGCGGGTCTCGGCTTATCCTCATGAACTCTCTGGCGGGATGCGACAGCGGGTCATGATTGCCATTGCCCTCGCTTGCGAGCCCGATCTCCTCATCGCTGACGAACCCACGACCGCGCTCGATGTCACCGTGCAGGCTCAGATTTTGGAATTGATCGAGTCGATGCAGGAGAAGCTCGGCATGGCCGTTCTCATGATCACGCACGACCTCGGGGTCATTGCGCAAAACTGCGATGAAGTCGTCGTGATGTATGCCGGCCGCATCGTCGAACGCGGCCCGGTGAAAGAACTCTTTGCCAATCCGCACCACGCTTACACGCGTGGATTACTTTCCTCCATCCCGCGTCTCGATGCCGAGCGCAAGAGCGAGCTCACCACAATCCCCGGGCAGGTTGCTGGTATTCAGGACTTCGTAGCGGGCTGCCGATTTTGCCAACGCATGGACCGTGACCGCTCGGTTCTGCTTCGCACCCGGCCCGACTACTGCGAAATTTCTCCCGGCCATTGGGTCGAGGCCTGCCCCGAGTGTTTTCAGCCCGAAGCATCATCTGTGTCATGAGCGATTCCAGTTCCCATATCCTCAGCGTCCGCGATTTAAAAATGCACTTTCCCATTCGGGGTGGTGTCATGATGAAGCAAATCGCCGCCGTGAAAGCGGTCGATGGTGTCAACTTTCACATCGAAAAGGGCGAAACCCTCGGCTTGGTAGGGGAGTCCGGCTGCGGGAAATCCACCCTCGGTAAGGCCCTCGTGCGCCTGCTCGATCCCACTGCTGGTTCCATCCATTTTAATCAACACGACATTACCCACATGAGCCAGTCGCAGCTCCGTCCGCTGCGTCAGGACTTCCAGATGGTTTTTCAGGATCCAGCGGAATCGCTCGATTCCCGCATGGCCGTTGGCGAGCTGGTTGCTGAGCCGCTCATCATTCAAAAACTCGGCAAGCGACCCGAACGTCAGGCTAAGGTCGCCGAAATGCTCCGCCGTGTCGGTCTGCCTGCCAATGCCATCCAGAAATTCCCCTTCGAATTTTCCGGCGGCCAACGCCAGCGCATAGGTATCGCCCGCGCACTCACCGTCAATCCTGACCTCCTTGTGCTCGATGAGCCGGTCTCTGCGTTGGATGTCTCCGTCCTGTCGCAGGTCATGAACCTCCTGCTCGAGCTGCAGCGCGAGTTCGGCATGTCCTACCTCTTCATCGCTCATGACCTCGCCGTCGTGAAGCACATGAGCGACCGCATCGCCGTCATGTATCTCGGCAAAATCGTGGAACTCGCCCCGGCCGATGAGATTTACCAAAATCCCCGCCACGCCTACACCAAGGCCTTGCTCTCGGCTATTCCCGAGCCCGACCCCACCGCCAGCAAAAACCGCGTGATCCTGGAAGGCGACGTCCCCAGCCCTATCGACCCACCAGAAGGCTGCGCCTTCGGTCACCGCGTCGGCCACCCGAAGTATCAGGAAAGCATCGGCAAAGATCTCCCTTTCGAAGAAATCGCCCCCGGCCACTGGGTCCAAAAATGTCCTTGCTGCGTCGATTAGAGAATCTCAAATTCGATGAGACCCTTGTGGGTCTTAACCACGTTTGTGGGCTCAGATCAAACACCGCAACGCCGTCGCGAACAAATGACAAAGATTCAGAGTCGATGATAAGTTGCGGTGACCAGAAGCATTACGAGAGAAATGGAGGAAGCTCGGCATCAAGTGCATCGAGTAGTTCCTGCATCGTCTCGCGGGTTTCATTGCCCATGTTTGAGATGCGGAAGGTCTTACCTTTGATCTTCCCGTAGCCGCCGTTGATCGCGAAGCCGTGTTTAGCAATGACGGCCTTGATCCAGCCGCCTTGATTGAGATTTTCTGGAGTTTTGAAGCAGGAGAGGGACTTGGAGCGATAACCCTCGGGCGGGAGGAGTTCGAAGCCATGCTTTTCACCCCAGGCGTGAACCATGGCGTTGTTCTCGGCGTGACGGGCGAAGCGGTTTTCCAATCCTTCATCAAGCATCACGCCGACCCGCTCTTTCAAGGCATAGAGGTGGGGGATGGCGGGGGTAGATGGAGTGTTATTCTTGGCGTCGTTTTTTGCGAACTCGCAGAAGTCGAAGTAATAGCCACGATCTTCAACCTTTGCAGCACGCTCTAGAGCGGCATCGGAGGTGACGAAAACAGCGAGGCCGGGAGGGAGGGCGATGGCCTTTTGCACTCCGGCAAGGAGGACGTCGATTCCCAGCTCATCATAGTTGATGGGCATCGCGGAGAGAGAGGAGACGGTGTCCACTACGAGTAGGACGTCATCGAAGGACTTCACCACCTCCACGATTTCTTTGAGAGGGTTCAAAACTCCGGTCGAGGTCTCATTGTGAACGAGAGTCACGGTGTCAAAGCCGCCTTCTTCCAGCTTCGCCTTTACCGCCGCCGGATCGATGGGTTGGCCCCATTGAACTTGGATTTTCTCAGCTTGCTTTCCGCAGCTTTCCGCCACGCCGAACCATTTGTCGGAAAAAGCTCCGCAGCAGAGATTCAGGACCTTCTTCTGCACCAGATTGCGAATACATCCTTCCATGACTCCCCACGCAGAGGAGGTGGAGAAGAAAACCGGGCGGGTTGTCCCGATGACCTGACGGATACCGGGCTGGATGGAGGCGTAGAGCTCCTCGAAGTCAGCACCCCGGTGTCCGATGGCTGGTCCAGCCATCGCAGCATAGGTTTCTGGGGCGACATCAACGGG
>CALBVA010000262.1 GCA_937969125.1 uncultured Verrucomicrobiales bacterium
GGTCATCGCCCTGGAATCGGACTTTGCCAATACCAACCTCGGCTGGACTCTCTTCCTTCATTTCAGCGAAACAAACCCCGGGGACGTCGAGGGCTTCATCACCGACGACGGAGCGCCCACCGCGCAAGGTGGTTTTCTCAATGTTCCCAACCTCAATTTCCCTGATAACTTCGGAACGGAAAACGAGGCGGTCACCTGGACCGCCGCCCCGCAAACCTTCGCCGGGTCATGGGTTAACAGCACCTCCCTTGAGGTGGCTTTGGAAGTAAGAACGACCAGCGGCGAGACCACTCGCCCGGTGGCCTTTTTCCTGATGGACTCCACCGGGAATAATTCCGCCCTCTTCACTTTCGATGCTTTATCGACCCCAAGCACTCCGGGCGTGGTCACCCTGACTGCGCCTCTTGACGAAATGGATTGGACGGTGCAGGGCGACTGGCAGGCACTCATTGCCGACGTCTCTTCCTTCTACATTCGAACCGACTTGCAGAGAGGGGTCAATTCCAACGAATTCCTCGGCATCGACCGTGTGGAGCGTATTGATGGCCCCGTTGTGGTGGAATCGGAAGCATTCGATGCCGTCATGGTGAAATTTTACGCCCCACCGGAAGTGGAGGTGCAGCTTGAGCGGTCTACCAATCTGGACGAATGGACTTTCGTAGAATCATTTTTCGATCAGGATGAAGATATCACCCGTTGCTTCCGTTTGGACGACGATTTCCCCAGACATTTCTTCCGAACTCAGGCCTTCCCAGGAAGCACTGGAAGCGGAACTTTAGAAACTCTCGATCTGACCTTCGACCTTGTCGAACTTCGCGACCGCACCACCATCTTCCGGGCTTCCCTGGGCGGCTTGACGGATTCCTCAGAGGTGACCTCGCTGACTCTCTTTGACAACAACCTCCAGCTCGGTGCTGCCGGAGTGTTCACCGGGTTCGATCTCGATTTTGCCTTGATCGATGCCGATGGTGACCTTGGCACCACCGATGACCAAGGTACCGGGACCTTCGATTCCGACTTCAATTTTTTCAATGCCGGGAGTAAGCGGACCGATGCTGATTTCCCTTTCGATGCCACCACCCTGCATCCCGGACCCCTCTTCGGCCTCGACGCGCAGGGGCTCATTAGCCCGACAGTCACGACACTGGGAGCACTTGATGCTGCCTATGATCTCCCACTCACCGTCGATTCCTCAAGTGGCTTCCTCAGCCTGGGCGATGGCGGCTCGATCTCGATGGACTTCCCCTTCAGCGACATCATTTTCGGCAGCGATCCTCACCTCTTTATCGGAGAAGTCGGCATGACCGATGGCGAAAACCTCGGCGCGACCCTGGAGTATCTCAACTTCGACCTCTTCGTCCCCGCCGTCGAGACCACCCTGGCCCGGGCTGTGGAAATCACCTTCGACGCCAGTTCTGATACCACCTATCAGGCACAAGCTTCCACCGACGGCATCATCTGGACCGATCTTGGAGAAGCCTTCACCTCCCCTGGCACCCTGGAAACAGTTTGCTACGACCTCACCGGAGTCACGGGCCGCCGCTTCCGGATTATCGAAATCGACAGTGCTATTATGGATCAATGACGATTGGTCAAGCAGCGCGGTGGGTTGAATCGCTAAGCCGTCGACCTCACTGAGGACGCAGAGTTCTTCTGGATGCTCATCCTCCAAAACGCAAACTTTTGGAAGAGGGTCTTGAATCTTCGAGACAATGCCAGATTTTACTGGGCACTCAGATGGAGAGTCGCGGTGTAAATCAAATCATCATGATCACTCTCAGGGTCGAGATTGTGGATCTCTTTCCGAATTTGCCAGTCGGTTTTTTTTAAGAGCTTCTTGAGGGTGGCGTCGGGGAAAAAGCGGAGGGATTGACGAGTCGTTTCCTGACGGAGAATTCGACCGGTTTTATCCTTCAGCGTGTAGCGATGTTGGCGGGTGAGGCTGCCGGTTTGTTCTTTGATTTTATGGCGGGTTTCAAGCTCACCGATTTCGCCGGTGGGGAGCTGAATGCTACGATCAAAATACCATTGGTTCTGGGGAAGGTCACCAGAGAGTTCGGCCCAGGGAAAGAAGAGGGTAAGGTAGAGGTGATCGGTAGCTGAGCGTAGGCGTTCGAGTTGTTTTTGGGGATCGGGAAACAATTGGAAGGTGAAGGCAGGAATGAGAATGGAGGCGTATTTTTTCTCCGGCTGGTAGTCCTGCCAAGAAGAGGTGATGACCTTTGCGTAGGGGTGGTTTTTCAAGGAGAGGGAGGCCATCTCCTCCGAGATTTCGAGGCCGGCAAGGAGGTGCCCGGCTTCGACGAGGGGGGCGAGGAGACGGCCGGAGCCGGAGCCGATGTAGAGGGATTCGCCGTCGCCAGCGTCCTTATCTTGGAGGAAGTCATCGATAAGGAGGACCTCGGAGGGTGCCTCTTCAGCCTCCCAGAAAAGATCGTGCCAGAGGGCCTCCAGTCCGTGATATCCGCTGCGTGTTTCCATGAACCTATGGGAGGGGCTTATTGGACGAAGGCTGGGCTTCTTTCTTTTTGTGGGCGGCGAGCTCGAGGTCATCTTTTTCGATGACGAGGGAATAGATGGTGGTGGGGCCTTCAATGTCCTCAGTCTCGTCCAGGATGGGAACAAGGTGTTTTTCCGAATCACTGCGGAAGAGGATGATGGCATTGTCTCCGTGCGTGGTTTTGAAATCCTGAAGCGTGAAGACCTCGGTCAGTTGAGTGGCTTTCATGACAGCACCGCGGCCGACGATGGAGGAGAGATCGGCGAATTTTGGTCCGCCGAGAAAGCAGAATCGTCCGCGCATGTGACTGGCGACAGCCTTTTGGTGGTGGGCATCAACGTCCGGCGGGGTGAGCTGCCAAACGTTGGCTTTGCCAAACTTATGCTGGAATTCCCGGGCAGCGAGGGAGTTCACCTCATTGTTCGGGGTGGCGGCAATGAGGTGGCCAAGGCCGGCGAGTTCGATCTCTTCTTCGGCGTATTCGGAGAGGATATTGGCGCGGACGGCGGTGAGACCTTCCATGCGGGCAGAGGAGATTTTCTCAAAGCGGGTATCGAGGAGGAGGACGTGATGGCCCTCGTCCTGGAGCCCCTTAGCGACGACGCGAATCCACGGATCGGCACCGGCGAAAAGGATGCCAGTGGGACTGGAGTCCGAGAGTCCGAGCTTTCGAGCAAGGGGAGCGGCGAGCAGGCCATAGAAGGTGACGGTGCCTAGGATGACAATGAAGACGAGAGGGACGAGCTGACTGGCTTCATTCGCCAGGAGGACGAAGGTCTCATTGTCAGGGTGGTGGTCGGCAGCGTGCTGGAGTTCAAGGGCAAAGACTGAAGTGACCGCAGCAGCGACGATTCCACGGGGAGCAAGGAGAGCCAGAAAGACCTGCTCCTTCATGGTGGTGCGCTTTGATCCCAAATTAGCCAGGAAAACAGATGCAGGACGAACGATAAAAATGAGGACAGCCAGGAAGGCGAGCCCCTTTTGCCAGACAGCACCGATCTCGGCGAAACCGATGCGACCAGAGAGCATCAGAAAAAGCAAAGAGATGATTAGGACACGGAGATTCTCTTTAAATTCTAGAATGTGACGGACGGAGACTTTCTTCTGATTGGCCAAAGCGATGCCTAGAACGGTGACGGTCAGGAGGCCGGACTCGTGCTGGAGGGCATTTGACCCGGCGAAGGCGACGCCGATCAGAGCGAGGAAATACATGGTCTCTAGAAAATCCGGAATGAGATGCCGGATCATGAGATATTCGGTGACCTTGGAGAGGATGAGGCCAAATCCAAGACCAATGGCGAGGGTCTTAATCAAGGCAATGGCGACATTGTCCCAACCCTGTCCGAGGCCACCTTCCTGAATTGTGAGGAAGACAAGGACAGCGAGGACGGCACCGATGGGATCGACGACGATGCCTTCCCACTTCACGATCGAGGCCACCTTTCGACGCGGCTTGATCAGACGAAGTAGCGGGGCAACGACGGTAGGCCCCGTAACAACGAGAATAGCACCCAAGAGGGCGCAAATCTGCCAATGGTAGCCCAGCGTGTAACGCGCAGCGACAGTAGTGAGCAGGAAGGCCACCACCACGGCGGTAGTGCAGAGCTTCAGGACCGGGGTTCCGGCTTCACGGAGTTCGGAAAACTTCAGGGTGAGGCCACCTTCGAAAAGAATGATGGCGACGAAAAAGCCTACGAGGCTCAGGAGTGAGGATTCATCGGCGAGGTACTGATCAATGCGGACTCCAGTGAAATGGCTCAGAGCAAACCCGAAAATCAGAAGGAGAAGGATAGAGGGTAATTTCAGCCGCCATGCGGACCACTGGGCGATGACGCCTAAAAGAAGGAGGAAGGAAAGGTAGGCAAGAAGGCTCACGTAAGAGAGATTGGCTCATTTAGAAAATATTGCCAAGTTTTGTGATGCGGGTGGCGTTCTGGAGAGGAAGGAGGTTCACAACGTGCTGGAATTCTGAGAAACACTTGTTGGCGGAATAAATTTTATCAAAAGGTTTACAAATCTTTGATGGACATTTGCATGCGACACATTTAGAAACCTCCGAATTGAGAGTAAGAAATATCACTGATATGAAACTAAGATTGATACCCCTACTTTTGCTTCCCTTAACCTGCGGGGCAAAAGAACAGAAAGAATTGCCTTCACTCACTGACAATCTCATTGAGG
>CALBVA010000263.1 GCA_937969125.1 uncultured Verrucomicrobiales bacterium
GGATGACGGTTCCCAAGCCAACTCATCCTGTCCGTTTCTTGACTCTTGTTTTTTTGAACACTAAAACTGTGTCGTGATTTCGAAGATTTATAGCGCGGCTCTTCGCGGAGTCGAGGCGGTGGAAGTGGAGGTCGAGGTCAGTGCCCGCGAATCTGATGCCAATCAGGGGCGGATTAATATCGTGGGTCTGCCAGATGCTGCAGTGCGTGAATCCGGTGATCGTGTGACCACGGCGATTCTGGCCAGCGGGATGGATTATACTTACGGAGTGCACACCGTGAACCTGGCTCCGGCTGATTTGCGGAAGGAGGGGCCGTCATTTGATCTGCCGATTGCACTGGCGATGATGGCCTGCAAGGAAGCGGAGGATCTGCCGCAGTCGCGAGACCTGATGATTGTGGGGGAGTTGGCTCTCGATGGCACTCTTCGGCCGGTTAAGGGAGCCCTCTCAATCGCTCTCGGAGCGAAGTCAGCCGGTCGCAAACGCCTCTTGCTCCCCGCAGCAAATGCCCAGGAAGCTGCTATGGTAGGAGGGATTGAAGTCTATGGGCTGGTCTCACTTTTCGAAGCCTGGCAATTCATCACCGGTCAGGATTTACGCCCACCGGAGCCGAGACCGCCGCGCATCGCGGTAACCCACCGTGAAGGCTCGGCAGATCTGGATGAGGTGAAGGGGCAGGCTCATGTGAAGCGTGCTTTGGAAGTCGCCGCAGCTGGGAATCACAACCTCCTGATGGTGGGGCCTCCGGGGACCGGGAAGTCAATGTTGGCAAAGCGAATGGCCACCATCATGCCCGAAATGACGGAAGAGGAAGCCATTGAAACAACGCGGATTCATTCGGTCGCCGGATTGCTGGAGGCCCGTGAGGGATTGATTACCGGGCGGCCTTTCCGCTCTCCGCATCACACCATTTCTGATGTCGGCCTCCTCGGTGGTGGCACGAATCCTGGACCGGGTGAGATTTCCCTGGCTCACAATGGGGTCCTTTTCCTTGATGAACTACCGGAATACCGTCGCTCCACCCTGGAGGTGCTGCGCCAGCCTCTTGAGGACGGTCATGTCACGATTTCGCGCGCCGCCGGGACCTTACGCTTCGATGCGCGTTTTCTTTTAGTCTGTGCGCTGAATCCCTGCCCTTGCGGATTCTATGGCGATCCCGTCCGGCAGTGCCGATGTCATCCCCGGCAGGTCGAAACTTACCGAGCCAAGATCTCCGGTCCTCTTTTGGATCGCATTGACCTTCACGTAGAAGTGCCGTTGATCGACTACAAGCAACTCACTTCTGATGAGGAATCGGAGTCCTCAGCCACGGTGCGGGACCGCGTGATGTCATGCCGCGCCTTCCAGGAGAAACGTTTCTCAAACCTTCCTGATACCCGCGTCAACAGCCAGATGGGCCCAAAGGTCATGCGTCAATACTGCGCAATTTCCCCAGACTGCTCAATGCTCCTCGAGCAGGCGATGGAGCAGCTCAATTTCTCCGCCCGTGCTCATGACCGTATCTTAAAGGTCGCCCGAACCATCGCCGATCTGGGCAACTCCGAAACCCTCGAACCCGAGCACGTGCTGGAAGCAATCCAATACCGCTCGCTTGATCGAAAACTCAGCTTCTCCTGATTATGAATGACGGTCTCTTTTTCGGTCCCGATGGCAACCCCCGCTGCTGGTGGTGCGAAGGTCATGATGACTACATTCGTTATCATGACGAAGAGTGGGGAAGGGGAGTTATTGATGATCAACGCCTCTTCGAAAAGATCTGTCTGGAAGGATTCCAGGCTGGTCTTAGCTGGCTCACCATTCTCCGGAAGCGCGAAAATTTCCGGCAAGCCTTTGAAGATTTCGATTTTGAGAAGGTCTCCCGCTTCGGCGAGAGCGATGTCTCCCGACTTCTGCAAGACGCCGGAATTGTCCGCCATCGGGGGAAGATTCTCTCCACCATCAATAATGCTGCGCGTGCCATTGAAATGAAGACTGAATATGGTTCGCTCCACGCATATTTCGTTCAGTTCAAGCCCACCCCTCGGAAGAACCGTCTGACTCATGCCGAGGCCACTCAGTTCACCACCACTGCCGAATCCACGGCGTTGAGCAAGGATCTCAAAAGGCGGGGCTGGTCCTTCGTCGGCCCCACCACCTGCTACGCCTTTATGCAGGCTATGGGCCTTGTGGACGACCACATTGAGGGCTGTTTTGTCGAGTGATCCTCATCTGTCGTGAGAACTCAATCAGCCATTAGGTAACCGATGAGATCACGCACTTCTTCCTCCTTCATTTGATCCAGTAATCCCTCCGGCATGAGCGACTGTTCAATCGTCCGACGTGTCGCGATTTTGTCCGTGGCAATAATGACCGCCTCATTTCCTAGCATGGTCAGTGTCACAGCCTTCTTCGTTTCCCTCTTCACGATCCCCGAGAGCACCCGGCCATCCTTCAGCGTGAGAACCGTCAATTGCTGATCTACGCCCACCACTCCTGAGGGATCCACGATATTCTCCAGCAGGTAATCGAGATTCTTGCGACCTGATCCAGTCAGATTAGGTCCAATTGTCCCTCCTTTACCAAAGAGCACATGGCAGGCCGCGCACTTCATCGTGAAGATTTTTTCTCCGGCAGCCTGGTCTGCCTTCGCCAGTGATCCTGCCGTGAGGATTTTCTTCAGCCCATCGATCTGCTTCCGCTTCAACTCCGGTGTTGAGCGTAGCGATCCCCAGACTTTATTCAATCTTGCCGTCAACCCCGCATCATCCAGTGCCACAATCTGTCGCGCTTGATAGGTACTTAAATCCGCCCGGGGAATCCGTCCCGCTTCCATTTCTGTCAGGAGCGCCTCAGTCCACGGTTTCCTCGTAACCAGCACACTCACCACTTCGGCCCGCTGCTCTTTTCGAAAGCTTCGATGATAGTGCCCTAAAATCACCTTCCCAATTCCTCCATCATCCACTCTTCCCAGTCCCTGCACGGCGAGATCATTAAGCTGTCGATCACCTAACAACTCCTCGCAGATCTCTCTCAAATCCCCATGCTCCCGGGCGATCAGGGTTTCCAATCCCGTTCTCCGGGCGGAGAGGGGAGTAGCTCTGTCCAGAACATGTTCCTTCAGAAGGTCCAATGATCTCCCGTCGCCATACAGGATCGCCAGATCACTGATCAAGTCCTCCAACTCATCGATCTTCCCGAGCTGTTCTTCAACCTCATCCCACCCTTCCGGTTTCTCCGCTGTTACCTGCCCACGATAGCCTTCCGCTAAGCCTTGCAAAATTCCCTGCGCCTTTTTGGGATTATTCTGCGCCACCTTCAGGATCTCTCGTAATTTAATGTGACCCTCTCCCAGTCCTCGTGAAATCCATCTCAGAAGAAGCGGCCATTCCGTCGCTTCCGCCACCTCTACCAAATCCTCCGGCCTCGCTTCCCTCAGTCCATGGATCCCAAACCAAACAAGATATGGCAGGTTATGGTCATCTGCATCGCCTGCGTGCTGGACCAGCTTCTCCGCCACCTCTGCCCTCCGCCCCAGCGGAATTCGCTGTAGTCTAGAGGCCACCTCCAGCCTCAACAAAGGGCTTTCATGCTCAGCCCACTCATTCATGACGCGGACCACTCGATCCAAGTTCTTGGAATTCTTCCCTAAACTCACAGGCCTCTTCCCATCCAAGGTATCCAGCCCCATCTCATCCGACAGAAATCGAAACGCCCAGAGTCGGATAAATTCATCCTCATCCTCCAAGAGCCCCACCAACTTCTCGTCGCCCCAAATCCCCGATCCTCGCAACATCCACAAAGCCCGTAGCCGTTCCCTCCGCGTCCCATCTCTTTCAAAATTTTCCAAAATCCTCCGCGTCTCTCCTGCGACCTCTGCACCTCCTCGGTGAAAATCATCCTGAGTCCGCCTCATCAACCTCATCACCTGTCGAAAATACCAGACATTCCCGTCCTTAATTACTCCCTCCAAGTCAGCCAACTTCCTCCCCAATTCACCCCGTTTCGCCTCCCCATAGCTAAACCGATAAATCCTACCGCTCGTCCGATGCACCCCGGTCGAGTCATGACACTCCCCGGTGTCACTCCAGTCTAAGCCATAGATCGACCCCTCCGGCCCCGTTGAAATCTCCAGTCCCCGGAACCACTGATCCTTCGCCAAAAACTGATCGGGCTCATGTCGCCCCACATACCCGCTTCCGCGCCGTTCCAATCTCTCCCGATTCATCCGCCTCCCATGCATGTTCCACGTCAGTAATTTCCCCCGCCACTCCTCCGGAAATTGCTCCGCCTGATAAATCGTCATCCCGATATGCGCGTGCCCACCTCCGAAGTCATTCGCCTTTCCATTCCGGGATTTCGTCCAATGAGCGCCCGTATCGAAGTGCCAGTGATCCGCGTGCATCTCCAGCCGGTCATAAATCAGCGGGTTTTTCGATGGGCCAAAGGGTTCCTTAAAATGCGCCCCTGGAATCATATGCCACAGATGCCCGTTCACCGTATTGATAAAAAATAATTCCCCGTTCTCGTCCCAATCATGCCCCCAAGGATTTGTCGTGCCATGCGTTAGCACCTCCACCACCTTCCGCTGCGGGTGAAATCGCCAGATCCCTCCATCCATAGGCACCCTCTCTTCAGCCCGACACCCCGGCACTCCCAGCAACCCCGGACAAGAATGCCCGCACCGGCCATACAGCCATCCATCCGGCCCCCACTTTAGCCCGTTTGCGAAGTTATGGTAGTTCCTCTTCGCCACCGTAAAGCCATCTAGCTTCACTTCCGCCACCCCATCCGGCACGTCATCCCTATCTCGATCCGGGATGAAAAGCAGCTGCGGAGGACACATCACCCACACCCCGTCGTGATCCAGAGCTACTGATGTCAGCCGCTTCCCTTCGTCCCAAAACACCTTCCTCTGATCTGCCTGCCCGTCTCCATCCTTGTCCTCGAGAATGATCACCCGATCCCTCAGCTTCTCCTCAAATCTCACCGTGCGTTCCGCGTAGGTGTAATTCTCAGCCACCCACATCCGCCCCCTTTCATCCCAATCCATTCCGATCGGATTCCGCACCATTGGCTCCTTCGCAAACACCCGCACTGTCACCCCTTCCGGCACTTCGAAGCCCGCCGCAGCCTCCTCTGCCGATATCAATCCCGTCCCTTTCTCCGAGTCGAAAACCTTGGGAAACTCATCCGCTTCTTCTGCAATGACGATCCCTCCGACCAATGTCATAAAAACATAAAATTTCAGCTCCGGTCCAGAAAAGCGCATCCCTAATCATCCAGCTCCCTCCCCGCCAACCAAGCTCAAAGTAAATCCCCCTTTCTGAGAGTGACTTTCGGCAATAAGTCCTGCCGTTTCCTCAATCGATTCTGGGCATGAGATGATCGAAATCCAATCGGAGAAACCTCGCTAAAGCTCCACTCACCAACGTTTCGCTCCCTCATCAACCAGGCTTGATAGTTCACAACTCTAAAAATTTTGAACTTTCGTAGGAGCATCTCGGATTTCTGACAGATCAGAAAAATTCTGAGGCCCTATTTCGGCGATCCCGCACCTCGCTAAATCTGTCAGACAACCTCCGGAAAACCTCCAAACAAAGCCAAAGTCGCCCAAATTTACCGAACCGTTGCTTCGACTAAAAATCCTGCACACCCACTACATCTAGTGTTGTGAATAACTTGCGCACGCTACATGAGCAAAATGGGCTTGCAGAAGATCTTTCATAAAGTCTAGTCTCGTGACCGCTGCACTTTGCATATCGAAGAATTCAACCTTTCCAAAATACTCCATCTGTAGCCTCCAGCTGACCAAGCTCTCAAGCCACAATTCCGGACCAAACATCCCCATAAAAGCCCCTTCAATAAACCAGACGCTCACTCACTCAATCACTTCTCACCATGTCTACAACTTCCACCTCAGCCACCACCACCGTAAAGCTCGGAGAGCGCACCTTCGTCCTCGATAAGGATAAAGCCGAAACCGCCTTGAACTCCAAAAAAGTGATCAATGGCCGCGAGACCATGTTCTTCAACATCCTCCCCCTCAAATACCAGTGGGCCTATGATCTTTATAAGACCATGAAGTCCAATCACTGGGAGCCCGAGGACATCCAGATGCAGACCGATATCCAGCAGTGGCAGGGGAGTGAGATCCCCGATGTTGAACGTTGGATCATCAAGATGGGCATCGGATACTTCTCCGCCGCCGAGGGCATCGTCGGTGACAATATCATCCACGTCGTCCGCGAAGCGATGACCGCTCCCGAGCTCAAACTCGTCCTCGGCCGCCACGCCCACGAAGAAAACATCCACGCCGACAGCCTCGTCTACATGATCTCCTCCCTTGGCCTGAACCCGCACGAGTGCGAGGCCATGTTCGAGGACGTCCCCACCATCAAGGCCAAGAACAACTTCGTCGTGAACAACTCCCGTGGCCTCCGTCGCGACCTCGATCTCACCAAACTCGAAGACAAGCAAGCCCTCGCCAAGAACATCTTCCTCTTCGGCCAGGTCATGGAAGGCACCCAGTTCTACGGCCTCTTTGGAATGATCCTCAGCCTCTACCGCCAGAACAAATTCCCCGGCATCGGCCAAATGTTCCGCTACACTCTGCGTGACGAATCCAACCACATCGAAGTTTTCCGTAACCTCCTCAACGCCCTCGTCACCGAGAATCCCGATATCTGGACTCCCGAGTTCCAGGAAGACCTCCGTCAGACCATGGCCGAAGGCGTCCGCCTCGAAAAAGAATTCATCTCCGACTGCCTCCCCGTCGCCTCCGTCGGCCTCAGCGTCGAAGAATTCCACCAATACATCGACCACATTGCCGACCGCCGTCTCGTCAATTGCCGCCTAGAACCCCTCTGCGGTGGCAACACCGACAATCCCTTCCCCTGGCTCACCGAAGCCATCGACCTCAAAAAAGAGCAAAACTTCTTCGAAGGCAAAGTCACCGAATACCAAAAAGCTAGCTCCCTCGAAGAAGCCGGCTACGACGACGACGACCTTTAGAAAGTGATTAGTAAACAGGGCACCGCCCTGGGTCCCCAAACTCTCAACCAAGCGAACAAGCCCAACCCCGAATCCAAAGCCCCGTCCCTCAACCAAGTCTGACAACTGATCCCTGTTTACTTTCCTCCGCTCCACCTTGCCACACTCTAAAACCTCACACGCTCCAATTCTCATGTACCGCTCCATCTCCCTAGCCGAAGACCTCGCCCTCAAAGAAACCGTCGCCACCCGTTTCTCCTCCGAAAGCCCATCCCGATACTCCTGGCGTGAATCCCTCGCCACCGAGCACCGCGCCCCCATCCCTGAAATCACCGTCACCCGTGCCGGCCTCGAGGAAGTCTTCTCCCTCGCCGACGTCGCTGATGCCATCGGCCGCTCTCTCACCAACCTCCTCATCTCCCGAAAGGAGCCCGAAGACCAAATCTTCTCCGAGGCTAATCGTTCCTTCGTCTCCAGCGTCGCCCACCGCGTCTCCGCCTCCCTCATGAACCAGGTCCAGCGAGGCGGCACCCTCAAGCTCTCCCAGAACGATCTCTACCTCCTCATTGAAAAAGCCCTCATCGAAAACGACGCCCACGACGTTGCCAAATCCCTCGTCTTCCAGCGCTCCCTCGAAAACACCGGCGAAATCTCCGTCGACGAAAACCCCACCGACGAAATGCCCGTCCGCCTCATCCGCCGGAACGGAAACGTCGTCCCCTGGTCCGAGACCAAAATCGAAAACGCCGTCTCCCGCGCCTTCCTCACCGTCCGCCACGAGACCGTCGGAGCCACCGCCGTCGCCCAAGCCGTCACCGCCCGTGTTCGCACCGGCGAATCCGCCTTCGTCCACATCGAGGACGTGCAAGACCTCGTCCAGGAAGAACTCATGCGCCAAGGCTTCTTCAAAGTCGCCGCCCACTACGTCCGCTACCGTGACGAACGCGCCCGCCTCCGCGAAGAAAACCCCGTCCAGCCCGAAGACCCCGCTCAGGAATCCATGGTCGTCGTTACCCATCCCGATGGCGCCTCCGCCTTCTGGGACGGTTCCGAGCTCAAAAAGCGCATCCAATTCGGCCTCATCGGACTCAATGTTGCCATCTCCGAGGAAGACATCGAAAAAGAACTCCGCCGCTCCATCGGCGCCGAAATCTCCGCCGAGGACCTCAAAAAAACCATCATCCTCAACTCCAAGACCCTCCTCGAAAAAGACGCCGACATGGCCAAATTCGCCGGCCGCATCCTCCTCTCCTACATCTACGAAGAAGTCCTCCCCTGGAACATCCAGACCGACGGCATCGAGTCCCTCAAACAAGCCCACAAGGATAACTTCAAGGCCTACCTCCTCCACGGCGTCAAAATCAAACGCATCTCCCAGGACATCCTCGATAAATACGACATCGAGAAACTCGCCGACGCCCTCGACCCCACTGCCGACCTCGACTTCGAATTCCTCGGCATCTCCACCCTCTACGACCGCTACCTCAACGTCGACAAAACCGGCACCAAAGAACGCCGCATGGAAACCCCCCAATACTTCTGGATGCGCGTCTCCATGGGCCTCTTCAAAGCCGAAAAAACCAACGCCGAAGACTGGGTCATCCGCCTCTATAACCTCTACAAAGGCCGCCGCTTCTGCAGCTCAACGCCCACCCTCTTCAACAGCGGCACCCTCCACTCCCAGCTCTCCTCCTGCTACCTCTACAAGGTCGACGACTCCATCGAGTCCATCATGAACCGCGGCATTGCCGAAAACGCCTTCCTCTCCAAGTGGGCTGGGGGACTCG
>CALBVA010000264.1 GCA_937969125.1 uncultured Verrucomicrobiales bacterium
CCTCTAAAAGGTGGTGCCGATGGCGAAGTGGAAGGCTCCGCTGGGTTCGCCATCGTCACGGGTGAGGTTGTGGCCGTATTCGAGGCGGATGGGGCCGACAGGGAGGTCGATGCGAATGCCGAGGCCGGCGGCGAGTTCGACCTCGCTATCGAGCGCGCCGGCATCGAAGAAGCCGACGGCTTTCACTGGGCCCACGATTTTGCGGATATACTCGGCATTCGCGACCCACCAGGTGGTTCCTCCGAGGGGGTTGTTATCGAATTGCGGTCCGAGTTCGCGTTCGGGGAAGGAGCGGACGGTGTTGGAGCCGCCGAGGAATTTTCGAAGATCGATGGGGAGATTTTCATCGTCACCACTGGCTTGGATGAGGCCACCGCGTAGGCCGAGGGCGTATGAGCTATCGTCTGAGATGGAGTCATAGTAGCTTAACTGCCCCTCAATCTCGAAGAAGCCGACGCTCTCTTCACCGAGTGAAAATCCGAGGGAGGTATCGACCCGGGCGAACCAGCCATCGGATGGGAGGGCGGGGTCATCACGTCGGTCGTAGAGTTGGCGGAACTGGAGCCGGCTAATGCCGTAGTTGGTCGCTCCCAGCAACTCATCCGGCAGGGTGCTGGTGGTGTGGGTGAAGGAGTTAAGAAGCGCAAGGGTGGCTGAGTAGTGTTCGCCACGGTCGAAGGAGAGTTCGCTGCCGAAGCCCACCTCGAATTTTCGGTAGCTTTCGTAGTCCCTCGTGATGCCGTAGAGCCGGTGGCTGAGCTGCATTTCACGGTCGTAGTAGAAGGGATCGGTCAGTCCGAGTTCGCCGAGGATGCCGAGCGAGGTGAACTCCAGGGCGCCGGTGAGATTGAGGAGGCGTCCGTGGAAATTTCGGTCGAAGTAGCGGGCTCCGAGGATGAATCCCTCCCGCGATCCGAAGCCTCCGCTGAAGGAGTATCCCCGCGCCTTGGCCTCGCTGAGGTGAAGGGTGAGGTCGAGATTGGTGGTTTCGCCGACTTGTTTGTTTTCGAGTCGCACGCTGCTGAAGGCACCGGTGGAGAGAAGTCGCTTGATAGACTTATTGATTTCATCCTCATCGAAGTTTTCGCCAACTACGCCCTCGAAGAGATCCCTGATGCGGTGTTTCTTGGTTTTCTCAAGACCCTGAATGTCGAAGGAACGGACTTTGTATTTCGTGCCCGGGGTGATGTTGAAGGTAAGGCGGATGCTGGAGCCATCGGTCTCCTTGAAAAGTTGGATGGAGATATCGGAGTAGCCTCTTCTCCGGTAGTCTTCCTGCACGGACTTGCGAATCTTCAGTATTGTTTCGGAAGTGGCGGGTTGGCCGTTGGTGTCTTGAAGTTTTTGGGCGAGATCGGTGGAGGGGCCGACGGGTGACTTTAGGCGGGATGCGGCGAGATTGAAAAGAGGGCCGGGCCGGATGGCGAGGGTGAAGGGGATCTTGCCGTCCACAGTGCGGGTCTGCTGGGTAGCGGTCACGGAGGCTTGCCAGTATCCCCGCGAGTTCATCAGGGCGACAATGCGACCGGTTCCGGAACTGACCTCTGAGGCGAGGAAGGCGCGCTGGTCACCGGCTTCGGGGAAGGGTGCGGCGAACTGAGTTTTGACGTCATCCTGCACGGTGACATCGACGCCGGTCACGGTGAGTTCGCCGAGGTATTTTGCGAGGCCTTCGACGACGGTGAGGCGGATGACGTCGCCCCCGGGGAGGGACCAATTGACGAGGGCATCCGGCAGGCCGTGCTGACGGAGGTAGGTCTCCACGAGGTAGGCGGCATCGTCCGCGCGGAAGGAGGTGGCGGGGCGGCGTTTGATGTAGTCAAGCCGACCTTGCACCGCTTCTTCGAGGCCTTTTTTAGTGTATGATTCCAGACCGACAAAATCCAGCTTCGCACCCCACGACGGGAGGATGAGAAAGAGGATCAGGGCGCAGCGGAAGAGGGACATCGTTACTTAAATCGGAGCGAGAAGACAACGAGGGCGCGGGTCTGGCCTTGGTCATCGATTTGGGTGGTGAAGTCCCATTGGTCGCTCAGCTCGAGGGTGGCGGATGAGAACTTTCGCCCGGTGAACTGGTTGGTGTCGCCGAGGGAGAGATCGATCTGATCGGAGTTTTTGAGGAAGCGTTGGAGGAGGGTTTTATCGCGACCTCGGTTGCGGCGGCGGAAGCCTTCGAGGAGATATTGTAGGGCTTTTTGCGAGGCGACCTGTCGGTCCTCCAGTTGGGCGGAGGCGGATCCGGTGGCGAGGAGGAGCATGATCTCGTTTTCCGGAAGAGGCGGGCTTGAGGTGAAGATGAGCTTGGGATTTTGGACGGGGCCGGTGACGTAGAGTTGCACGAGGTATTGGCCGACCTGTGAGCTGCCGCGGACATCGATGAATGGATTGGTGAGTGCGTCTTCCCGGAGAATGACTTTACCGGTGGTGACCTTCAGTTCGGAGAAGGGAAGGTCCGCGACGAGGTCAGTGGCATTGAGAGTGCCGGAGGTTTTGGGATCGCCAATGGTGCCGGTGATCATGACATCGCCACGGACTTCACCTTGAGCGAGGTTTCCGCGGATGAGGATGGGATCGCCCGTGACGACTTTGATGCGGAGGGCCCAGTCACCAAAGGGCGCTGGAACACTGGAGCTGGAGCCGCCGCCCTTGCGCGCCTGCGAGGAGAAGGAGGGAACAGAGGGGCGGGGGACATCGGTGGAACGTGGGACGCCGAAGGGGAGGATTTCGAAGTCCTTATAGATGAGGCTTTCGGCAATCTCCAAAGTGCCGGTGATCGCGGCCTTGGAAAGCGGACCGGAGAGCTTCAGCTTCGGGTGGCCACGGAAGGTGAAATCTGGAGTGCGAGTGAGGAGGAAGTAGCGTCCGCTGGCATTAATATCGAAGACGGGTTCGTCACCGGCGAGATCAATGGTGCCATCAATCTTCGCGTCGCCACCGGAGAGGGAGAAATCGGCTGAGTTTACGGTGACCTTTTTTCCCTGGAAGGAGAGATTGACGCTGGAATTTCGGAAGTCGGAGATGGGCGAGTCTTCGAGGCGGAGCTTGCCGAGCTGGATCTTTACGGAGCCGCGATAGTCGGGATTAGCAAGGGTGCCGTCGACGAGGAGATTCAGTTTCAGGTTTCCTTCGATAACTTTGATGTTGGGAGCGAAGGGCTTGATGCGGGTGAGATCGAAATCGGGCGAGATAGCCTCTAGGTTGATAGGGGCAGCGGCGGGGGATTTTTCCCGATCTAGCCAGGCGCGGGGGAGGAAGGGAATGTCACCCGCCACGTTGATGAGCGGGCCGTCGGGTTCGGTCGCGGAGGCCTGCAGCATCAGCTGCTGAGCAGTGGTGCGGAACTTTAGCGAGACGTCGATGGGCGGGACTTTCGGTTGGTCGGCGGTGCGGAATTTCGAGAGGGTGGCGAAGCCATTCAGTTGCGGGTTTTTCAGAGTGCCATTTAAGGTGAGGTCGGCCTCGGTGATACCACTGAGCGATTTTGGGATGGGGGCGAACTTGGAAAGTCGCTGTAGGGTGAGCGGGACTGATTTGATGTTCAATTTCACCGGCTCGCTTAGATCTAGAAATTCCTCTAGCGAGGCGATCTTAAGCGGGGCTGGGAGCTTGCCGGAGACGGTGAGAAGCTTGTTTTGCCCTTCGGTGAGGTTGAGGCGGTCAATGGTGAGGGTCTCGTCTTTCCACTCCAGAGCGGTCTCGATCTGGCCCTCCGGCGCGGTCATCTGGAGCGACTTCACAGTGACACTGTGGGGCCAGTCGTAGTCAATCTGACCGCTCGTGGTGGCGTCGGGGAGGCCGTCCTTGTTTAGGCGGAGGCGGCCGAGATCGAGCGATCCCTGATGCTCGGTGTGGGTGCCGTTGCCGGTGAGATTGAGCTGTAGTGGACCGGTGAGCATGGGATCCAGTCGGCTGGCATCGGCGACATCTGCCACGACCTTGGCGGTGTAGGTTTGGGACTCGACGGCATAGCTGGCATTGACGGTCACGCCATCGAAGGCACCGGCGACGAGGTGGACGTTCTGCTTTTCATAATCGACGGTGCCGGTGACCGGCGGGAGGCGGTCGTGGATATTTTCCAGGTTGAACTCGAGGGAGGCGGTAGACTTGAGAATGTCCTCTTCGTTTAGAGTGACGGTGCCATTGGTGCTAATTTTCCCGTCCACGGCGAGCTTCACGGCGAGGGGTTTCCCAAAGGGGGAGGTCAATTCCTGCCCGCCTACGGTGAGGGAGATGGTCTCGATTTTCTGTTCCTCATAGCGCAACGCTTTCGCGGCGAATTCGATTCCGGTGCCGGTGTCGGCGGCGAGGCGGGTGATGGTTCCTTCGACCGGGAGTTCGGGATCCCAGATGTGGGCGACCTTGGCGATATCGAGGGTGGGGGATTTTAGCTCGATCTGGTGGCTCGTCCGCAGATCGGAGGTGGCGGAGATGAGGCTGCCGGCTACGAGGAGCTCGCCGGAGGCTTTTTGCTCGGGGATGAACTCGATGTTTTGCACCGAGAGATCCGGGTGGACCGAGAGTTGGTCTAGGCTGAGGAGGTCCTGATGCCAGGTGAGGGTGGATTCGGCATTTACGACCGCGCGTCCGCGATGATCTGTAGTGCGGAGATCACGGAAGAGGTAGTCATTGGTACCGGCTTCATGGCTAATGGAGCTGAGTGAAAGCGTGGTGATACCGACGACTTCGATATTGAGGTCGTTCAGCGAGATTTCGGTGGCTCCGAGGAGTTCGCGGGCGAGTTCGATGGGATCGTTGGAGGATTTCTTAGCCTTCTCTGTGGCTACGGCCTCTGTGGAGGGTGGAGCCGGAGCCTTCGGGTCGATGACGAGATCGAGCCGATTCAGGGTGATGGATTCGATTTTCTTTTCCATCAATGAGCTGACGGACCAATCGAGCCGGACGAGGTCTGACTTCACTTCCTGCACCTTTGATTCGCCGGTGAGGGATATATTGTGAAGAGAGATGCCGGTGAGGAGGTTTCCCTGTACTTCGTATCTGCCGCTGAGGAGTTGGGCTTCGAGCTGCTGATCGATGACGTAGCGCAGGCCCCACCGTGCGCCCGGCCCGGAGGCCCAGGCGAGGAAGCCTATAAGCAGGAGGAAAAAGCCGCCCATCCAGCGCTTCCAGCGTCTCCGTTTTTTCGGAGCTGGATTTTCGGAAGGTGTGGGTTCGGATTCTGGCATGCGGTAAGATACCTCTTCGGCAGGAGGCTTCCGCAGATTTCATTCCCTGATGGGTAGGGTAAGCGAGATTATTCCGAACGGCGTCTTACTTCTTTGCGAATTCCTCGAATGCTTTCTCGATGTCGTCGCCATTGAACTCCCCGGCTTGCACCAATACGCGGTATTGCTGAGTGAGTGACTCTCCCTTTTTCAGGAGGTATTCGCCCGCTCCCGCTCCGGTAAAGCTGTTCTCACCGAAGGGATTTGCCGCGAAGAGCCCGTAGGTCCGCGCATGCCAATAGGTCGGGTGACGGAGGTTCTTCGGGTGGTCCATCATGGTCAAGACCACCGCTTTTCCGTCGGAACCGGGGCCGTAGTAGCTCACCCACTGAGCTTTCTTTCCCCAGACCTCGGCATTTTTCTGGCCGGCGGAATTGATGATCTGTCCCTTTGCGACCTCACCCTCATTTCGCAAGGTCGGCGTCACCCGCATTGCAAAAGCTCCTTCTTTCGTATCGCCGAAGGTAACGTCCACCTGCGCCGTCAGAGTGGTCTTGAAGGTGATTTCCAATGAGGTCCCGCTGAGTTTGAATTCGTAGGTCCGCTTTTCTGAGAGGAGTGATTGGCCATCGTACTGCCAGAGGAGATTCACCGTGAATGATCCCCCTTCCAGAGCTTCGAAGCTCTGATGCACGATCCGTGATTTTCCATCCGGAGAATGCCAAAAGTCATGACCATTCACGAGGCCGTGGGTCAGCCAAAATGACCGGTGATGCGGGTGATCGTGTTCCTCACCCGGCACCTCTTTTTTCATCGGAAAGTGACGAGTGAGATTGGACCCACCCGGATCGGTGAGAGGGTAGAGATATGGGACGTGGTGGTCGGTACGGTATTCCGTGATGAGGGTCTCACCGGAGAGGATTTTTAATGATGACCCGGATTGTTCGTGGCGGAGTGGCTTTGGTTTGGCGGAGGACATAGTGATGAAGAGACCGAGGAGAGTTGTGACGAAGAAGGCCTGGGTCATTTCGATGACCTTATTTCCGATGGCGGATGAGGGAAACTTTAAATGCGCGGGAATAAGGGCGCGACTTCGCCCCTCATATGAGTGAAAATGCCCAAAACCAAAGATGCAGAACGATGGATGAATTCGAAGAACTAGTGGATCAATATTACCAGGCGCTTTACCGTTTTGGTTTTTCGCTCGCTAAGAACCCTGACCGTGCCGCTGATCTGGTGCAGCAGACCTTTGTGATCTGGGCTCAGAAAGGGCACCAATTGAAAGACCGTACCAAGGCCAAGACCTGGCTCTTTACCACGCTCTACCGTGAGCATCTGGGGAATGCACGCCGCTCCCAGCGGCATCCGGAAATGGAAATCGGCGAAGTCGAACACGAAATTCCCGGCGAGGAAGACCAGACCGATCGTAAGATGGACGCGCAACGTGCCGTCGCCCTTCTCGGCCAACTGGATGAAACCTTCCGCGCCCCGCTCACCCTTTTTTATCTCCAGCAACATTCCTACAAAGAGATCGCCGAAATCCTCGATGTGCCTATCGGCACCGTGATGTCACGGATCTCCCGCGGAAAGGAACAACTCCGTAAAAAGATGCAGACCGAGCCCGCTAGTGCTCCCACCCGCATCGTCGAATTTCAACCTGATACCCTCAAAAACCAAAATGGATAAAGAACGCGCAAAATTCATTCTTCAGAGCTTCCGGCCGGACGGTGCGGATGCGAAGGATCCTGCTTTTACGGAGGCCCTTGCCCTGGCAGCTGAAAACCGTGAACTCGGTGATTGGCTGGCGGCCGAGCGCCGCCAAGATGCCGCCTTCGCGGCCATGCTTTCCGATGTCGAGATCCCGGAAGACCTCCGTGCAGCGATCTTCGATGTGCTGGAAGGTCACATTTCGGCAGATGAATCCTTCGATGCCGACTTCATCGGTGCCCTTGCTTCAATGAAACCTCCCTCCGGACTTCGTGACCAGATTCTCGGAGCGATGGAAATGGAGAAGAAGGTCGTGGAGATGCCCACGAAGAAAAAGAAAGGGGGCGTCATTCGCACCTTTAAGTGGGTCACCTCCGCCGCCGCTGTCATCGCGATCATGGGAGCCGTTATGGTCTTCTTCGTCGGTGCCGGTGGCAATGCCCTCGCCGGAACTACGCCACAGGAAGTGGAATACTCCGCTATCGAGATGCTGGAATCACCCTTCTTCGCGCTGGATCTTCGTAATGACCGCCAGAAGGCCATCTTCGAGTGGCTCAATGGCAAGGACCTCCCGAAGCCGACTTCCGAAGACCTGCCAAAGGGCCTCCGTGGTCTGGAAGGCGTCGGCTGTAAGTTCCTCGAAATCGGCGAAAGAAAGAGCCGGGCCTCATTGATCTGCTTTAAGAAAAATGACGACACCGTGCACCTCGTCATGATGAAGAATGAGGCCATCGCCGCTGATGACGTTGCTGAAATACAAGGAGCCGTCACAAAGTGCCGTCAGTGTGATAAAGACTCCGAGTGGGCTGTCACGAACTGGGCGGACGCTGAGCACACCTATCTCCTCCTCAGCAAGATGGACACCAAGGAGCTGGCAGGACTCTTTTAAGAGAATTCAGTCCTATCCCTCTTTCACAGACCAGGCACTGATCCATTCATGTCTGGTCTTTTTGTATCCACGTTTCCGGAGTTCGCTTCCTTTTTAGGAAGCCGCAGCCCAACCCCAGTGCGACAAACAGTGTGGAGCTGGGCTCAGGCGCAGCTCCAGTGATGATCGCGGTGTTTGGTTCGGACTCGTAGGCGATAGCGCGGATGAAAGCGGCGGTCGTGCCGACTTCTTCTACCAAGGCATAGCCGTAATGGAGTTCATCATCCTCTCCTAAAAAAGAAAAACCAAGATAAGCGATGACA
>CALBVA010000265.1 GCA_937969125.1 uncultured Verrucomicrobiales bacterium
CGCCTTCGACGAGCAAATCCTCGAACAGCTCTTATCCCTCAAAGTGAGTTAGCCCTCAGTGACTCATTCTTTCCCTGTCCTCAAATTTGACTCGTGTTGCTTTTTCAGCGAAGCTTATTGGATGCTCCCGTCGATGACACGCGTCCTCTCCATTTTCCTTACCCTTGTGCTGGCTGCTTCCGCCCAGTCCAACATCGCGCTCAACAAGCCGGTCATCACCTCCGGTCCGACCTGGGCTTCCCTTCCGGCTCCACGAATCGTGGATGGCAACATCTCCACCGTCAGCCACCCCGCAAATGGTGCAAACAGCGGTGGAGGATTTTATTACCAGATTGATCTCGAGGGGAGCTTTCCGCTGGAAAGGATCGAGATTCAGAATCGTACCGGCTGTTGCGAAGATCGACTCTCGAACTATCGGGTCACCCTCTACGAGGATGATGGCAATGGCGAAGCTGGAACGCAGACGTGGAGTGCCGATCTCCGCACAGACGGCAGCAATTCCGGAAGCGGCGGCATTGACACGCTGCTGAAAGATGACGGTATCGGAAACTTCCGTGGAAGGCATCTTCGAGTGACCGCGCTGAGCACCAGAAACTTCAGCCCGCAAATTGCCGAAGTGCGGGTGATCGAGGCCACGAAACCCTTGATCAACTCCTTCGCAGCGAACGTGATTCATATCACCCAGACCGGAAATCCAAGCCTCCCCAGTTCCGCCACTCTCAACTGGTCCGCCGAGCTTTTCGACGACCTGAGCCTAAGCCCGGGCCCAACTAATCTCAGCGCGACGGGGTCACTCGTCGTCACCCCTTCATCGACGACAACCTACACTCTGACGGCGACAAATGCAGTCGGTTCCGTCACGGAAGAAATCACCATCGGAGTGGATGAGCCCCCCCTGCCCCTTATCCTCAATGAGGTCCTTGCCAGCAATCGCGAGGGTCTGATGGATGAGGACGGTGATCGCCCCGACTGGATCGAAATCTATAATCCCGGCTTCTTTCCGATCGATGCCTCCGGCTACCGGCTCACATCTGCGACCGCTGCCACGAGTTGGTTCCTGCCATCCGGCACCATGGTTGGAGCACGCAGTTATCTCCTGATCTTCGCCTCTGGAAAGAACCGAACAGGCGCGGAGCTTCACACTAATTTCAGGCTGAACGCGACCGAGGAAACAATCACCCTTTCTGACGCGGGCGATCTCTCGCTCGGCAGCTTTTCCTGGTCCGAAGATTCCGCGCAGGTGTCCGATGTTTCGCTCGGGCTCCTCGGCAATGATGAGCGACTTTTCACACAACCCAGTCCCTCCGCCGAAAACAGCGGACCTCTCTTTGCTCTGGGAAAAGTGAACTATTCGCAGGAAAGCCAGCTCTTCACGGGATCGATTACGGTGGCATTGGACGCCACTATCCCCGGAGCTGTCATCCGCTACACCACCGATCGCTCAGTACCGAATGCCGAATCACCGATCTATAGTGGTCCCCTTACTTTTAGCGACCATGTCTTGCTCCGCGCCCGCGTGGAGGATCCCGCCCTCGCCGGTGCTCTAGGCGAGGTCTCAAGCAGGCAATTCTCCCGGCTCAGCGAATCCACGATTGCTTCGAACTTCAATGCCGGAGTCTCTAAGATCTCAGACTTCCAATCCGACCTTCCCATCCTGGTACTGGACACCTTCACCGTTCTGGAGGCGAATCGCTTCACAAACATTCCCGGGGCGATCACGATCTATGAGCCGGACCCCTCGACCGGATTGACCTCCTTCTCAAACCTACCGACAGAGAGTACCCGCATGACCTACCGCATTCGCGGGGCGAGCTCGGCGAACTTCCCGAAGAAGCAGTATCGGATGGAGCTGGTGAACCAAGAAGGTGAGGACAAGGACCGCCCACTATTAGGGATGCCTACTGAATCCGATTGGGTTCTCAGTGCTCAATATCTCGATGACTCCCTTATCCGACAGAAGGCCATCTTCGAACTCGGCCGGTCTCTCGGAATGATCGCGCCGCGCAGCCGCTACTGCGAGGTCTTCATTAATGAGGATGGCGGCTCGGTAAACTACCAGAATGACTATAAAGGGATCTATCTGCTCACGGAGAGCGTGAAGCGATCGGATGAACGGATCGATATTGAGAGACTTGGACCTGACGACAACACGGAGCCGGAGATTTCCGGAGGGTATCTTCTCTCATGGGAGGCACTGGTCGCAGAGAACAGCCCGAGCGGATTTCCAAACCTGGAGATCCGCGACCCAAGGCCCATCACCCCGGCTCAGCTGAATTGGATCGTCGATTATCTCGATGACTTCAGCGACGTGCTGGATGGAAGCACTACCGGCGACTACCGCGATTTCGTGGATGTGACCTCATATGCGAATCTCTTTGTCGTGAACGAACTGAGCCGTGATCAAGATGCCTACATTCGTAGTTCCTACTTTTACAAGGATCGCGGCGC
Source organism: uncultured Verrucomicrobiales bacterium (assembly GCA_937969125.1). GTDB lineage: Bacteria > Verrucomicrobiota > Verrucomicrobiia > Verrucomicrobiales > Akkermansiaceae > SW10. The sequence goes on from CALBVA010000265.1 coordinate 2,449, forward strand.
AAAAATTCGCATGGACGCCTTGTGGGACTACGACCGCAGTCTCGGCGGAGCTGGCGCACGTAACAGTAATCAGATCAGCGGATGGCAGTATGAGGAAAACGTCGACTTCCAGGACCGGAATTGGGAGGTCAACATCATCCAGGATCGGGATTTCAAACAAGCCTTTGTTGACCGATGGCAGATGGCCCGCAGCAGCGTCCTCTCCGATGCAGCTTGGGATGACCTCATCAATACCCAGCGCGATCTCATTACGGGTGCCTTTGAAAGAAACCGTACCAGGTGGACCGCCGATTCTAACATCAGCCCGCTGACTACCGAGGTCACCGATCTCAAGGACTGGAGTGATAACCGACTGAACTGGATCGATGGTGAGTTCGTCGCCCAGCCGATGGTCTCACGTGACAGCGGAATCCATCCCGACGGCAGCGTGGTCAATTTCACCGCCAATGCCGGAACGGTGTATTACACGGTGGACGGCACGGACCCACGCGGCGCGAATGGGATCATCTCCGCCGGGGCAAGCTCTGCGGGAACCCTGACTCTCACCACCAACATCACGGTGACCGCGCGGACACGAGTTTCACAAAGCGAGTGGAGCGGACCGGTGACGCGGACCTACTTCGTGGATACCGTACCGGCTTCTGTTGCGAACCTCGTCATCTCGGAGCTCCACTATCGCCCCGCTTCACGGACAATGGCGGAGACGGATGCGGGCGTCCTTGACCGCGATGATTTTGAGTTCATCGAGCTGGAGAATATCTCCTCAGCTCCGATCGATCTCAGCGGAGTTTCCTTCACCGCAGGGATCACCTTCACCTTCAATCCGGGGAGCATTCTGCCAGCCGGTGGACGGGTCATTTTGGTGCGTAATGCCACCGCCTTCGCCGTGCGCTATCCCGGAGTGACCATCGCCGGGGAATTCAGCGGAGGCCTGGCCAATGGCGGCGAGCAAATCGTGCTCACGGCTCAGGATGGCGGGGTGATCCGGGATCTCACTTATGGCGACGAGGCTCCCTGGCCGACCGCTGCAGATGGCCAAGGATTCAGCCTCGTGCTTCGTCGGCCAGAGTCCAATCCGGACCATTCGATCCCGGCCTCGTGGCGTGTCAGCGGAGCGGTCAATGGGACGCCGACGGGGAGCGATTCCGTCCGTTTCTCTGGAGATGCTTCGGCAGACTCGGATGGCGACGGAGTCTCGGATCTCGTAGAGCATGCTCTAGGCGGAGTGAGTG
>CALBVA010000266.1 GCA_937969125.1 uncultured Verrucomicrobiales bacterium
CCAGTAACCCACTCGCTCTTGGCCAGAGGCGGGTTGATATTGCCATCGGGGCCTTTGCCATCCGCGCCATGACAGGCGGAACAGTAGGTCGTGTAGAGAACTTTACCGTCCTCGGCCGCGAAGCCAGTCAAAGGAAGAATCGAGAAGAAAAGAGTGCGGAGCTTCATGAGAATTGCTGGGCGGAGGAACCGCCGGATCATCTGAGTCATAGGACAAGACACGACATCCGAAAATCGTTTACTGTCACCTCGTAAAAATCTTTCACCATCAACGTCGCCCTTCGAACGCACGAGAAAGCGTCAACTCATCGGCATATTCCAAACCGCCGCCGGCCGGCAGCCCCTGTGCCAACCGCGTGATCTTACAATCCAGATTCCCCAGAGCCTCTGAGAGATAGTTCGCTGTGGCCTCACCTTCCACATCAGAGCTTGTTGCCAGAATGACCTCCGCTCCGGGCGTTTCGCGCACCCGCCGCACCAGCTCGCCGATGCGCAGATTCTCTGGGCGGACGTCATCCAGAGGTGACAGCCGCCCGCCGAGGCAATGATACAGCCCGCGAAAAACTCCGGACCTCTCGATGGGCAGAACATCCGTCGGCTGCTCCATCACACAAATCAGCGTCGCATCTCTCCCCTGTTCACTGCACACCGCACAGCCAGATTCGCCCGTGAAAAAACCGCACACTGGGCAAGCCTTTACCCGCTCCACACAGAGGTCCAGCGAGCGTGCTAAATCGCCCGGCGAAGCCCTCGGGCTCTGAAGCAGATGCACTGCGATCCGCTCCGCACTGCGAGGCCCCACGCCCGGAAGACGCTTCAGCTCCGCAACCAGCGCTCGGACCTCCTCCGGATATTCAACTCTGGCCATCAGCGCGACGTGGAGGAGGATTCGCATCGCGCTCCCCTTGAAGATTGATTACGTTGGAGGCAGTTTCACCAGCCCCGCCTTCGCAGGGCATCCGATGACCCTGCGCGTAAATCGCGGCAGAGATCCAAGACCAAATTACGGCAAGTATCGTACCACCGGGCTTCCAAAAAATCCCCCAAACCGCGAAGGCCGGAATCAGGAAAAAAGCCAGCATCAGTGCCGTAAACCCCAGAACATTTCTTCGCCCACTCCCTGGAGTGGTCAAAATGGCACCCGCAATTCCAAAGACTGCCGCCGCCGTGATCAGGATCCCCACCGTGTCCGGCAAGCCCATCACCACCTCGACCTTCACCCCACGCCCCTCGAACCATCGGGTGAGCCCCTCATTCACACCCCGAAAAACCCCAAAAATCTCGCTCACGGCACCCAGTAAGAGGGCGACGAAAGCGAAGATAATCAGCGGAGCAGCAATATGCCCAACAGGTTTTGCGGAATGAGACATCGAACGAGGTGTGTTGGGAGAATTAGCAAATTCCCCCTCCCCTTCAAAGGCCTTTCCCTCAGCTGAAGCAAATCGTTCCGGCGACAAAATGAGTTCCAGTCTGCGGATTCTTCCCGTAATTTGTCGATTCAATGAAGACCATCGTCATCCTCCTCCTTTCCGCATTCCTCGCACATGCGAAGGATGAGAAGGACTCCCGCCCGAATATTCTCTGGATCTTCGTAGAGGATCTCTCGCCTTACCTGGGCTGCTATGGCGACCCGGTGAACAAGGATCATACTCCGGCGATCGATCGCTTGGCGGAAGAGGGCATTATTTTCAAACGGACTTACATGCCAGCACCGGTGTGTTCGGCCTGCCGCTCGGCAATCATTACCGGAATAATGCAGACCACAACGGGGGCGCACCAGCACCGTTCATCGCGGCATGAGGGGATCGTACCGCCGGAACTTCGGATCCAGCTTCCGAAAGGAGTAAAAACGATTCCAGAACTGATCCGGAACGCCGGTTACTTCACCTTTAATTGTGGGAAGGATGACTACAACTTCCACTATGATCGACGCAAACTTTACACGGTGGGGACAAAGAAGGACTACGTGGCCGGGCAGAATGGCTGGCAGGGCAATGTCTCCATCGATCTAAAAGACTGGACCACAGGGACGTGGCGTGAGCGAAAGGATCCGACTCAGCCATGGTTCGGCCAGATCATGCTCTGGGGAGGAAAGGCCAAGGACCAGCATGTCCGAAAGAACCAGAGGCTGGAGGATCACGAAGTCCAAATGCCGCCGTATTACCCGGAATCCCCTGCTCTGCGAAAGTCATGGGCAACCAACTACAACGGTGCCAGGGGAACCGATGCGCAGGTCGAAGAGATCCTAAAACTTCTGAAAAAGGATGGTCAGCTGGAGAAAACGATCATCTTCTTTTTCTCCGATCACGGGAACAATCAGTCCCTCCGACATAAGCAGTTCTGCTACGAAGGCGGAGTGCATGTGCCCTTCATCATGAAGGGACCGGGAATCAAGGCAGGGACGGTGCGGAATGATCTCATCTCCGGGCTCGATATCTCTGCGACCACCCTGGCACTGACGGGTGCCAATCTACCCGCCTACCTCGATGGCCGGGATCTTCTCGCTAAAGATCATCAACCGCGCAGGCATGTGATCGGGGCACGGGACCGATGTGACTACACCATCGACCGCATCCGCACGGTGCGGACGGAGAAACTGCGCTACATTCGGAATTTTTTCCCAGATCGCCCCATGCTGCAGGCGCAGTATCGGGACAATCGCCCCCCTGTCCTGGAACTGAAACGACTCAGGAAAGAGGGAAAATTGACCCAGTATCAGGAGCAATACTGGTTCGGCAAAAGGCCGACTGAGGAGCTGTATGACCTGACGAAGGATCCCTTCCAGATTAGTAATCTTGCCGGTAACCCGGAATACTCAGCAGAGCTCAAACGACACCGCAAAATTCTGAATGATTGGATCAAGGAAAGCAGCGACAAAGGAGAAGAACCGCAGGATGTGATGCAACTCCGGGCGACCTATGACCTGTGGAAGGACAAGCCGATCTTCAAAAACGCGAAAGTGAATCCAGAATACGATCAGTTTAAAAACTAAGAAGGTCACGATTTCTCCTCGGTCCATCCGGTGCTACGGTATCGATGATGATTCGCTTCCTCATCATTCTCCTCAGCTTCCTCGTCTTCGCCTCCTGCAGTGGGACGAATGCGAACTCCGCCCCGGTAAAACCCATCCCAATTCCCAGCGACAAGGGCTCCATCAAGGAGCGCCGGATGGCGGCCCTCATCCGAGGACACCGGAAACAGAACCGACCGCAGATGCTCTATGACAATCGGTTGGGAGCAGTCGCCCGCATGAGGGCTCGGGACATGGGGCAGCGAAACTACTTCAGCCATGTCGATCCGGACGGATACGGGGCGAATCGCCACATCGCCCGTACCGGATATCGCCTCCCCCAGCGATGGCTGGCCTTTAAATCCGGAAACAGTGGTGAATCGATTCTGGGAGGAGGAGCGCAAGGAACGGCCCGCGCGGCCTTTGATCTCTGGATGCGCTCATCCGGCCATAAGCGGCACGTCTTGGCCAGCAATCCCTTTTATCAGAAGCAAACCCGCTTTGGTATTGGCTACGCCCATGTGTCGGGGTCACGACTCAGGCACTATTGGGTCTTCATCACCGCGCCACCCGAAAAATAAATGCTGAAAATCCCGCATTTCTTCATCGCCGCGACGCTGAAATGGCGGCAGAATTGAATAAACCACTTCCAAAAACCGTTTAAGAAACAGATGAAAACACCACAACGCATTGTCGCGGGCTTGACGGCCTCCGCCCTGATTACCCTGACCGCCTGCACCCCGACCCAGCAGCAATACGCCCTTGGTGGGGCCGTTGCCGGAGGAGCAGTAGGCGCAATCGCAGGTGATGACTCCAGCGATATTATCAAAGGAATCGCTGTCGGCGGGGCAGCCGGCGCCGGCGTGGGAGCTTATCAGGAGCACCAGCGCAATCAGAACGGGAACTACAATAAACCCTCGAATGATGGTTATCGCCAGCCCGCTCCCAAAACCACTCCTCGCTACCCTTACGCCACCCGGACCGATGAGGCCGGGGTGGTCCGCAGCCCCTACAAGCCTTACAACAAGGTCCGCATCAGCGGCATGAAGTCGGGCGATCTTGCGAGAGAGCCAGGTCAGACCGATATCTTCCTCGTCCCCTGAAGCGGGTCGAATTGAGCCCCTCAAAAAAAAACAGCCCGCATGGATTAATCCGTGCGGGCTTTTTATGAGTGAGCAATGACGTTTTAAATCTTCTTGAGCGAGCCGGTGGAGTCACCGAAGCGCTTTGTCTTAATGCCAAACTCATTAAGCATGCGGACATAAAGATTCGAGAGAGGCATCTCGCCACGGAGATCGACATGGCGTCCGGGGGTAAAAGCGCCGCCGCCGTTTCCGCCAACAATGATGGGGAGATCATTGTGACTATGGCGGTTGCCATCCGAGATCGCACTCCCGTAAACGATCATGGAATTATGGAGGAGCGAATTCCCATCGACATCCTCGGTCTCCTTCATCCGCTGCATGAAGTAGGCGAGCTTCTGGATATAGAATTCATCGATCTTCTGGATCTTTTCAAGGTTCCCCTTCTTATTTTTATGGTGAGAAAGGTTGTGATGACCCTCCGAGACTCCGATGCTCTTAAAAGAACGATTACTGCCATCATGGGCGAGCAGGAAGCTGGAGACACGGGTGGAATCAGTCTGGTAAGCGAGGACCATCATATCGAGCATCAGCTTCACGTGTTCATCGTAGCTGCCGGGCTTTCCGGAGGGAGCCGGGACGCCGGGGTCAACAGGGGCTCCCATGTCCTCATTCTTCTGGACGCGACGTTCGATCTCGCGGACACCGGTGAGGTATTCATCGAGCTTCACCTGGTCGTTGCGGCCGAGGTGTTTGTGCATCGCCTTGGCGTCATCGGAGATGAAATCGAGGATGGATTTTTGATTTCCGAGCCGCTGGGCGAGGCCACGTTCGCGATCTTTTCCCGAACCGGAGCCGAAGAGACGTTCGAAAACGAGACGAGGATTGGACTCCGGAGTCATGGGTTGAGACTCGGAGCGCCAGGAAAGATTAAATTGGTAAGCACAGGAATATCCGGAGTCACAGCGACCGGACTTACGGACGCCGTCGCAGGTAAGTTCCAGCGAAGGAAGCCTGGTGAGATTCTGAACCTGCCTCGCCGCGAGTTGATCGACGGAGACACCGACCTTGATGTCAGCTCCCGAGGTTTTCTTGGCCCGCCGACCGGTGAGGAAGGTGGCATTGGAACGAGCATGGTCCCCTGCCCCATCACGGCCGCCGTTTGCATGTTGATGGGCAAAGCCGGTGAAGATCTGCATGTCATCCTTGAGGCCCTCGAGAGCGGACATGGTCTTGCCGAGTTTGTAATTTCCCCCGCGTCCTTTTGGCCGCCAATGCTCCAGATTCACCCCATTAGGCACATAGAGATAGGCCATGCGAAGTGGAGCACCCTTCTTGGTGGTCGCAATCTTTTTCCCCGTTGCCGCCATTACGGGATTCATTGACTCCAGAGCAGGCACGGCGACAGAGGCACCGACTCCACGAAGAAAATTGCGGCGGCCAAGGACGGACTTTGGTTGCATGGGAAGAGTTTACGCGAGACAGGGCGAATTTCTCGCAAAAAATACGATGTGTGTGAATCAGGGGCGATCCGTGACTAATCAAGGTGAGGGTGCAAATCGATTTTCTATAGATTGTCCGTCTTTTGGCGCGTAAAACTGGAGGTAGTGTCGCGGTGAAATCTCACTGTGGTAGGGGTCCTCCGGGATGGATCGCCGGCAAAGCCAGTCGCTCACCTCGCTGTTGGTCAGGCATTGCATGGGGTGATCCTTGGAGAAGTCAGCTGGCTCTAATCTTTCCGAAGAGAGCTCTCGGGCAATTTCTGTCCGCTCGCGATACTTCC
>CALBVA010000267.1 GCA_937969125.1 uncultured Verrucomicrobiales bacterium
GCCGAGGGTTTGGGTAATGACCACCGGAGTGCCGGCAGGCAGGGTGATGGTGTCACCGGATGGGATCTGGATGGCATCGACCTCGCGGGTCAGGCTGACTTCTTCGTGCATGTGGGAAGGATCAATGAAGGCGGCGGGAGCGCAACAGCATTATTACTTCCGGCGATCTTTTTGAACGCGGACGGACAAGAAAAAAGCCCGACCTCTCAGACGAGGGCGGGCTTGGAAGAAGAGAGGAAAGGCTTACTCCTTTTTTTCGGGTTCCTCGGAGGACTCCGGAATCAACTCATAGAGCAGGGCATTTCCCTTGATGAGATACTTTCTGGCCAGGGCATTCAGTTCGTCGACCGAGACTTTCCCGTAGTCCTCATCGCGGGTACGTGCCCAATTCAGTTTATACGGCTTTTCTTGGCTGTTTCCAAGGACGGTATTGAGCCAGTAATTATTGTCGCGGAGGGATTCTTTCAGGCTGGACTCGATGGGCTTTAGGGCGCGTTCCAATTCGTCTTGGGTCACGCCGTCGTGGGCCATCTTATCGGCCAGCGCGATCATGAGATCCCCGTATTTTTTGGTCTCTCCGAATTGTACCTCGGCCATTGCGCGGAGCATCCCGACCTCGATTTCTTCGCTGGCGGAGGCACCGGCGCGTGGGCTGTAAGAGCCGCCGAGTTTTTCGCGGATCTCCTCGCGCATGCGATCACTCAAGATCGCACTGAGGATATTCAGGCGGCGGGAGGTTTTCACATCCTTTCCCATCGCGGGAATTTTCCAGACCGCGATGGCGGCGGCGTTGGGTATTTTGGAATCAAACTTGAAAACCTTGGAGCCGGGTCGTGCCGGGAAGTTGATCTTCCGGCGTGCGGAGTGATCCGGCTTCACTGTCTTACGGTCCGGTAGGGCGCCGAAGGTTTTCAGAATGAGCGGAAGGGCGACCTCGGGATCAAGATCTCCCACCAAGGTCACCTCCATCGGCGAATTCTTTATCTCGGGAAGGAGCCAATTCCTCACCTGCTCCGTGGTGTAGGAAAGGGTCTGCTCCTGCGGCGGGAAATCGTAGCGGAAATCGCCCCCATGCAGGTCGCTTCCCATTTTGATCATCGCTCCGTTCATCGAGTGCTTAATCTGTTGGTAGATCATCGGGACGAAGGCCTTGAACTGACGCTCGGCCTCCGGACGGAAACCCGGATCGGTGAGGTAAGCACACATTAGCTGTAGCTGTAGCTCCAGGTCCTCAGGAGTGGTGCGCCCGCTCAGACTAAAGCTGGCTTCTCCCACTCCGAAGCCGACGCCGACATTCTTACCGGCGAGGATTCGCTGGAGCTCGTCCTCCGAATGCGCGACCAGACCGCCCGCCTGGATAATTTGTGCGGCGATGCGATCAAGCCCGGCGGTATTGTCCGGCTGCCCTAGCTGTCCAGAGCCAAAGTCACAATTGATGCTGATCGAATTCTTCTGGAAGTCGGTCTTTTTGTAATTCACCCGCACATTGTTCGAGAGCACGAGCTGGGTCGCATTGAAATCCTCGATCTTTTTCGTGGAAGTCACTGTGCCCGCTTCGCCGAAGTCGGTGTAAGCGAATTTGGAAATGACCTCCTCCTTCGGTGCTTCTACCGCGACCTTGGTGCTCGCGAGGTAGAGCTCCTTCAGCTCCTCCGTCATCCCGGGCTTCTTTTCGTTGGTGGTCAGAACGAGCGAAATGTCCTTGGTGTTCCAGAACTGATTAAAAGCCTTAAGGCAGGCTTCGGGGGTGATTTCTTTCAGTGCTTTTTTCGTCAGTTCCAGATCAGCCTCGGGGGTCGTGAAGACGGCCTTCTTCCCGATCGCCCCGATTAGCTCGCTCGCGATACCGGGCGATCGGCGGGTGTCCTTACGCTTCACCGCCTCCTCGGCCCAGTTGAGATACTTGGCCTTAGCTTCATCCACCTCCGCCTGCGTGAAGCCGAACTTCACCACGCGGCGTAGCTCTTGCTCCATCACGGGAACCGCTTCCTTCCACTTCCCGACCTTTGGCGAGACGTCAATGCCGCCTTGCTTGATCATTTCAAAGTAAGCCGATTCACCCGCCTGTCCGCTGTTGATGACAGAGTTTTCCTTTTTAGACAGGATCTCGAAGCGCCGGGTGATGATGCTGTTCGCGATGCTCAGGGGGTATTCCGAGATTCGCTTCGCACTCGTGTCAGTGGTGGGCTTGTATTCGCGCACACTATAGAGCGAGATGCTGTCAGCAGGGATCTCCTTGTCCGCGAAGACCTCGGCTCGTAGTCCGTGGCCGCTCGGTGGGACATCCTTCGGCGGATTCTTGCCGGGGTTTTCCGGATTGGATAGCGAGATGAAGGTCTCGCGCACCTGCTTCTCCATCTTCTGTGGATCAATGTCACCCACCACGATAAAGGTCATCCGCTCGGGGGTGTAGTAGCGGTTATAAAAATCAGTGAAGCGCTCGCGCGGGGCGGAATTGATCACTTCTTCGGTCCCGATGGGCACTCGCTGCATCAGGCGTGAGCCGGGGAGGAGGTATTCGAACTGCTTCAGCATCATCCGGTAGCCCACGCTATCGCGGGAGTTTTTTTCGGATATGATAACTCCCCGTTCCTTGTCGATCTCCTCCTTGGTTAATAGAGCTCCGTCCGCGAAGTCGCGCATCACAGTGAAGGTGAGATCCTTGGTCTCTTCATCGAGGTTCGGGAGGTCCAGCATATAGACGGTCTCATCGAATGAGGTGTAGGCGTTGGCATGAGCACCGAACTGAATTCCCAAGCGCTGCATCTTCGGGATCAACTCGGCGGGTGTGAAATTCTTGGTCCCATTGAAAACCATGTGCTCCAGAAAGTGCGCGAGGCCCCGCTGGTTATCCTCTTCCATTAGCGAGCCGGCTGCGATGTGCAAACGCACCGAAAATTTCCCCGGCGGTTCCGCATTGGGATAGATGATGTAATTGAAACCATTATCCATCGATCCGAAGAGGGCCTTGGTATCGGGTTTCAGATCAGAGCCCTCCCCGGCAACCGGATTCGCGAAGAGCGGAGCGGAGGGGAGGATGAACGCAGTGGCGAGAATGAAGAAGGGTTTCATTAGATGGTGGAAAGCTAGGTCAGCTTCTGTGTGAGGGAAAGCGGGGAAATCCCTTCCTTTTGTCCCGTTTTGTTTCCGTCCTTTCTCATTGTCAGTGGGGTGGAGGGATGGCTTCATCATCGCCATCATGGATCGTAGATCATTTCTTACCCAATCAGGTCTCGCCGTTGGAGGACTCGGGCTGGCCGAAGCACAGACCCAGCCGAAAACCCAACCCGCTTCCAAGCCTCCAATCATGGTCTTCGAGAAGCCGATTCAAAATCTCAGCTACGAGCGCATCGGCGAGGAGCTCGCCAAGATGGGACTGCAGGGTATCGAAGCTACGATCCGGAAAAAAGGCCACATTGAGCAAAAAGATGCGGAATCCGAGGTGCCGAAGATGGTTTCCGATCTCGCCAAGAACGGTCAAAAAGCCCTCATCGCCGCGACCCACGTGGGTGAAGCGAATGAGGAGAATGCCGCCTTCCTTCGCATCCTCAAGGCCAATGGGATCACCCGATACCGCATGAGTCATTTCAGGTATGACCTCAAGAAGGACATGCTCACCCAGCTCGAGGAGAACACCGCGAAGCTGAAAGACATCGCCGCGATGAATCGCGAGATCGGCATCCAATCACTCTATCAAACCCACTCCGGCTACGGCTTCGCTGGCTCGCTGAGCTGGGACCTCGCCATGATGTTTCAGGGGCTTGACCCCGTGCACTGCGCTATCGCCTTTGACGTCCGCCACGTCCGCACCGACTCTGGTCTTTCTTATAAAGTGGCCCACGCCACCATCAAAAAGCACGTCAGCGCTCTCTACGTGAAGGATGCCATCTGGTCCGGCAAGCGCGGCGGAAAGCTCAAGAATGTCCCGCTCGATACTGGCTTCGTGACGAAGAAGGACTTCGATCTCGTTCGTTCTACCGACCCCACCATGCCGATCTCCCTGCACATGGAGTGGGGTAAGTCGCAAATCTACCCGAAAGAATCCGCCGCCGAGCCGCTTAAACTTATCGCACGCGATGCCCAAACCTTGAAATCGTGGCTCTAAAAAAATCCTCTTCGGTAATCACTTCCACCTAGGCGGTCTCATTGAGCTGAAAGAGTGCAAGGAGCACCTCGACCTGGTATGATGGCAAGATGTAATATCGCTTCATCACCAGTATGGAAAAACGGACAAGGCCGCTATGGAGAAAGCCTTGGAGGATTACGTCCGCAAAAAGTGAAAGCGTCCCGGCTCCATGAACTGAGTCAGCACCCGTTCTTTTTCCAACCATTCCAGCGGGCTGCTCTGACTTGAGCGGCCCGCTTTTACGATGATCGCCGCCAATCTCTCGCCATAACTCTCCAGCGTCCACTGGTCCAATGCCACCTCCTTCGGTTTTACCGCGAGCGCTGCTCCCAACCACTGACGCAGTTCCGGTAACTCAATTTCCCGAATGACTCTTTCCTGAAAATCTTCCGGCAAGTTTCCGAAGTCCGGCTTATAGCTTTCCCACGCTTCATCGAGATCTCCCACCGGCATTCCGTAAGCTTCGCGATATTTTTGAAGCTCCTCCCGGAAGGTCTCTGCCAAGCCCGTCATCACCGGAACTGGAATGTCTTCATAGAAGGTCCCGTAGTCTTCAAAGTCAGCGGTGATCTCCGGAAGATTTCGGCCGATGAGTGGTTTCCCTAGAAAGGCTGGCTCCAGAAATGCCAGCCCGAACCCCTCCGCCACCGATGTCGTCACGATGTGACTCGCTCGCGCCAGCCACTTTGCAAATTCTCCTGGCTCGTTCGCCACATCGAACTCCACCTCCAAGCCCAGCTCCGTCGCCAGTGCGACCCAGTGATCGTGAATTTCCGGGGGCTCTTCTGCCGTCGAGCGTAGCGCCACCGCGAATCGCGTCCCAGCCGGAGCATGCTTCGCCAATAGACAGATTTCCCCGAGATTCTTCCGCCGGATTCCCCGCACTGGATAAAAGATTAAGCCCTCTTCTTCCTCGCTTTCACATACCGGGGGATCCACTGCATTCGGCAGGTAATGACATCTCTCCTCCGGGACTCCCGCCTCTAACAGAATTCGAAAATCCCTCCGATTAATCGCCGCGTAGTGCACATGTTCCGCGAGCGGATACAGCTGCTCTTCCATCGTCAGCCTTCCGTAATTCGCCGGTCGCCCGTCTTCCGGGAAGTCGTGACATTGCAGCAAGATCCGCTGCCCGCGCTTCGCCGCTTTTTTAATCATCGCCGGATATCCCGAATTCAGTCCGAGGGTGGGATTGTGAATGATCCACAGATCCGCCTCCGGAAAAAGCTCATCGGGAATCATTCCCTCATCCCGATAATCCAGCTCGGGAATCAGCATCTCATCACATTCCAGTCCACCCACTGGTCCGCTCGAGGCCACCGTAATCTCATGCCCCGCCGCGATCAGCACTTTCACTTGGGAGGCGATCACCCGTGGTACTCCTTCCGGTCTCAGGTGGTAGTGAATGATCAGAATCCGCATGCGCCCTATCAGTCTGCACAGCTCTCTCCGAATGACAATTCTTGCCCGTAGCCTCCTCCCTGACAAACTCCGAACATGAACGCCATCGGTATCATCGGAGGAAGCGGAGTCTCAGGCTTCGACGGGCTGGAACAGGTCGAGATCCGCGAGATTGAGACGCCTTTCGGTGCTCCCTCGGCTCCGCTTGTCGGCGGCATTTTTGCCGGTCGCCAGGTTTGGTTTCTCTCGCGTCATGGCGAGGGTCATACCTTACTCCCGACCGAGGTGAACCACCGTGCAAATCTCTGGGCCCTTCGCTCGCTCGGCGTCCGCTGGCTCATTTGCGCCACTGCGGTTGGCAGTTTGCAGGAGCAATTTCCCCCGCGTTCGGTTGTCGTTCTGGATCAGTATTTTGACCGCACCAGCCAGCGTGCCAATAACACCTTCTTTGGCGAAGGCATCGTGGCTCATGCCAGCTTTGCTGATCCCACCAGCGCGGGCCTGCGCGAAATCGTGACCCGTGCCGGACTCGCGGAAGGGGCGGACATTCACAATGGCGGCACCTACGTCTGCATGGATGGCCCCACTTTTTCCACTCGCGCCGAGTCACATTATTACCGCCACTTCGGATACGATATTATCGGCATGACCAATCTCCCCGAGGCTAAGCTCGCCCGCGAGGCTGAGATCGCCATTGCTACCCTCGGCATGGTCACGGACTACGATTGTTGGCGCGATGCCGAGGAAGCGGTCGATGCCAGCTCCGTCGTCGAGCACCTCGCCGCGAACGCAGCAATGAGTGCCGCCATCATCAAGCGCGCCATCCCCATGATTCCCGAGGAGCCGACCTGGCCGGAACACTCTTCCCTCGTCAATGCCATCTTCACTGCGCGAGACCATTGGCCCGATGCCACTATCGAGAAGCTCCGCCCCATTCTAGCCAACCATCCTCAACTTGTATCGCTATGAAAGCCTACTGGTTCATCCTCGATTCTTTCGGCATCGGCGGCGCTCCGGATGCCGCCGCCTTCGGCGACGAAGGTAGCGATACTCTCGGCCACATCGCGCAATGGTTCCTCGATCACGAGCAACGCCCGCTCTCCCTCCCGAACCTCGCCCGTCTCGGTCTCGGCGAGAGCTACCGCCTCGTCCATGGTCGACTTCCCGCCGGGTGGGAGGATTGCCTCATCGAAGGTGGCTACGCAGCCGCTACCGAAATCTCCACCGGCAAGGACACCCCGAGTGGTCACTGGGAAATGGCTGGAGTGCCCGCCCGCTGGGATTGGGGATACTACCCCGTGCAGGAAGAATGCTTCCCGCCGGAGCTTCTCGCCCGCATTTATAAAGAGGCCAATCTGACCGGCTCCCTAGGCCAATGCCACGCCAGCGGCACCGAGATCATCGCAAGAGTCGGCGAGGAAAGTATCCAGACTGGTCTGCCCATTTTCTACACTTCTGCCGACTCCGTTTTTCAGATCGCTGCGCATGAAGATCACTTCGGACTCGAGCGACTTTATCAACTCTGCGAGGTCGTCCGCGAGCTCGTCATGGAGCCCCTCGTCGGCCGCGTCATCGCACGCCCCTTCATCGGTGAGGCAGGCAATTTCACCCGCACTAAAAATCGCAAGGACTACGCCGTTCCCCCCCCGCATCCTACCGTAATTCAGAAGGTTTCCGAATCCGGCAAACGCGTCGCCGGGGTGGGGAAGTTGGGCGATATTTTTGCCCACACTGGCTTTACTGATGAACTGAAAGCCAGCGGTCACTCCGAGCTCTGGGAGTGCACGCGGGAAGCGGGCGGGATTGCCGATCTCATCATGACGAACTTCGTCGATTTCGATATGCTCTACGGCCACCGTCGGGACCCGAAAGGGTACGGAC
>CALBVA010000268.1 GCA_937969125.1 uncultured Verrucomicrobiales bacterium
TATTTTCTTGGGGCGACCGTTGATAGGCGGGCTTCTCAGTCGTCAATTTCCGTTTTAGCGAGCTGGCGGTCAGGGCACGGCTTCGCCCGTCGCACGCATAATCTCTCTTCCGGGCCTATTATTTGCGAGTCGGAGAGAGAGCCATGACGATCAATGATTTATCAGGATTGCGATGAATTCATTTTCACCTCTTCTAACATCTCCCAGCGTTCCAGAATTTCATCAGCGGATTTTTTGGCAGCTTCCAGCTCGGCGGTGACGACCGGGATCTGTTCGTAGTCGGTCTGCACCTCGGTCAACTTCACCTGCAATTGGGTCACGAGTTCGTCGGCCTCCATGACCTTTTCTTCAATCGTTTCCAGCTCCTTGGCTTCGGCGAGGGTGAGCTTACGAGGTTTGTTTTTTTTGACCGGAGCCTTGCTCTTCTTGTAAACGGCGGCCTGGGCGCGGGCGGCATTTTCACGAGCCTGGCGCTTCTCGAGATAATAGGAGAAATTGCCCGGTGTGACATGAACTCCGCTGTCTTCGAAAGCAATGATTTGATCACAGATGCGGTCGAGGAAGTAGCGGTCGTGCGAAACTACGATGACGGTGCCCCCGAAAGCGGCGAGGGCCTCCTCCAGCATCCGAAGGGAGGGGAGATCTAGGTCATTGGTCGGCTCATCCAGCACGATGACATTGCCGCCGGTCTTGAGAACCTTCGCGAGCATGAGGCGGGCGCGTTCGCCGCCGGAAAGGAGATCGACCCGCTCGTTAATGCGATCGTCCGAGAAGAGGAAGCGCTTGAGATAAGCGCGGGCCCCGAGGGTTTGCTCGCCGAAGGAGATTTTCTCGTTTCCGTCCGAGATTTCATCGAGCAGGGAGCCGGTGCCATCGAGCTGCATGCGGGTCTGATCAATGTAGTTAATCTTCACCTGCTTCCCGAGCTTTGCAGTGCCCAGGGTGGGTTTGAGTTGCTGGAGGCAGATTTTCAAGAGGGTGGTCTTGCCCACGCCATTTCTGCCCACGATGCCGGTGCATTGATTCTCTTCCAGTTTCAGATCGAGGTGCCGGAAGAGCCAGCGGGGGGCGGTCTCGGAGCCGACGTTGATGCCAACTTTATCGAGATCCACGATGGTATCGCCGAGGCGCGGGGGAGGGGGGATGAGGAGGTCCATCTGCATCTCCTCTGGCGGGGCATTCTGATCCTTTACTTTATAAAAGGCATCGAGACGTGAGCGCGACTTTGTGGTGCGGGCTTTCACGCCGGCGCGGACCCACGCGAGTTCTTCCTTGAGGAATTTCTGCCGCTTCTTTTCGGAATTCTGAATAATGTCCTGGCGAATCGCCTTCGATTCCAGGAAGGCGGTGTAATTGCCCGGATGAGAATAGGCCTTCCCGTTATCGATCTCGATGATACGGGTCGCGATGACATTGAGGAAGTAGCGGTCGTGGGTGACGAAGATGACGGCTCCGGCGTAGGTCTCTAGGAAGGTCTCGAGCCAGCGGATGGAATCGGCGTCCAGGTGGTTGGTCGGTTCGTCGAGCAGAATGAGATCCGGTTGTGAGGCCAGGGCCCGGCAGAGGGCGACGCGGCGTTTTTCACCACCGGAGAGTGGGCCGGTCTCGGCTTCGAGAGGCGGGGTGCCGAGTGCGTTGGATAGCGACTGGATGCGGGCATCGAGGTTCCAGCCATCGGTGTGCTCGATCAGGGTGAGAAAGTCATCGAGCTCCGTTTCGGTGCCGTCGCCATTTTCGTAGCGAGTGAGAGCTTCGACGACATCTGCTGCTCCAGCCGCGATGTTGTCATAAACTGAGAGGGTGGGATCGAGCTCGAACTCCTGCGGGAGGTAGCCCACGCGGATCGCTTTGCGTCGCGAGATCTCGCCGGAATCGGCGGCATTTTCCTCAGCGAGGATTTTGAGGAGAGAGGTCTTTCCGCAGCCATTTCGTCCGACTAAGCCCACCTTTTCCCCGGCGGCGACCGCGAGGGTCACGCCATCGAGCAGGGTCTGGTGTCCGTAGGCGAGGCGGAGTTCATTTGCGGATAGGAGCATCATGGCACCGCCTTCTATGGTCCGTGAATCAGCTTGGCAATGCTCGTGACGAAGTCGCCGAGTGGCACGCATTGGCTTCCCGCTCGAAGTGCAGCCTCCGTGATTTCAATCCTTCCCGAAATCTCGAAGACCTCCAATCTCTCCTCGAGCTCGAAGCACCACACGATTTGTGGAATGAGTTCCGGTGGCATCTGCGCTTTCATTGTCGCTTGGGAGCGACCGCTTCCTGACTCCGGGAATTTCCTGAAACTAAATAACCACTTCCCCAAATCCTCATCCCCCGCTAGATCCCTCCCATCATGGCTCGTATCAACGACAACTTCCAAAAGCTCAAAGCAGGATATCTCTTCCCTGAAATCGCCCGCCGCGTGAACGCCTACACCGAAGCAGAACCTGAAAAGTCAAAGCGCCTCATCCGCTGTGGCATCGGTGATGTCACCGAGCCCGTCCCCGTCGCCGCTCGTGAGGCCATGAAGTCCGCCGTCGATGAACTCGGCAACCGCGGCACCTTCCGTGGCTACGGTCCCGAGCAAGGATACCCCTTCCTCCGTGAAGCCATCGCTGAGAATGCCTACGCCGGACTTGGAATCGATGCGGGCGATATCTTCGTCTCCGATGGCTCCAAATGCGACTCTGGAAACATCCTCGATATCTTCGGCCCTGGGAACAAAATCGCGGTCACTGATCCCGTCTATCCCGTTTACGTCGACACTAATGTCATGGCCGGCAACACCGGAGAGGCTAATGACCTCGGCGAATATGAGGGGCTCGTTTACCTCAAATGCACCTCGGAGAATGGCTTCGTCCCCGCCATCCCCGAGGAGAAGGTCGATCTCATCTACCTTTGCTACCCGAACAATCCCACCGGCACCTCTGCCACCCGCGAGCAGCTCGAAGCCTGGGTTGCCTACGCGAAGGAGTGCAATGCCATCCTCTTCTATGATGCTGCCTATGAGGCCTTCATTCAGGACCCGGATGTTCCTCGCTCCATCTACGAAATCGAAGGTGCTAAGGACTGCGCTATCGAATTCCGCTCCTTCTCGAAGAATGGCGGATTCACCGGCGTCCGCTGCGCCTTCACCGTCATCCCGGATACCGTCACCGGCATGAATGCCGCTGGGGAAGAAGTCCCCCTGAAGCAGCTTTGGTCTCGCCGACACTCCACCAAGTTCAATGGCGCCTCCTACCCCGTCCAGCGCGGTGCTCAGGCTCTCTACTCTGATGCTGGGAAAGCCGAGGTCGCGGAACTCGTAAAACATTACATGACCAATGCGCGCCTCCTCCGCGAAGCATGCGAGGGCCTCGGCCTGAAAGTCTGGGGAGGGGAAAATGCCCCCTACGTCTGGGTCGGCTGCCCTGAAGGGGTTGATTCCTGGGGCATGTTCCAGAAAATGCTCGAAGGCGCACAAGTCGTCGTCACCCCTGGTGCTGGATTCGGCGCGGCGGGCGAGGGCTTCTTCCGCATCTCTGCCTTCAACTCCCGAGAAAACGTCGAGGAAGTCTGCCGCCGTCTCGCAGACATGATCTAGAGCTTGCGCTTCCAGTCCTGATTTCCTTTCTTCAAGGCCTGTGGTTTATGATCACAGGCCTTTTTCTATGAATGTGAGTGACTTAGCTCATTAGGGGGAGTTGATCTTTTTGGCTCTCTTAGCATTTCCATTCTTTCGGGAAATGTTCCTTGTTCACTCTCAGCGGGCAACCTTGACCTTCATCCCTTGTCCTCCTAGCGTCCCGCCTCAATCCCGCGTGATTTATGAGCAACGACGCCAAATCCTACAAAGACACCCTGTTCCTGCCCAAGACAGACTTCCCCATGAAGGGAAATCTCACTGTGCGGGAACCGGCTCGCCTCGAAAAGTGGAACACCGAAGGCCTTTACTCACGAATTATCGCCAAGCGCAAAGCTGAAAACGCCCCCCGCTTTATCCTTCACGATGGCCCTCCCTTCGCTAACGGCGATGTCCACATGGGCACCGGCCTCAACAAGGTTCTCAAGGATTTTGTCATCAAATCCAAGACCATGGCCGGCTTCGAGGCTCCCTACATCCCGGGCTGGGACTGTCATGGCCTCCCCATCGAATTTAAGGTCATGCAGGGCGATGATGCCCGAGACGTCGAGCCCGCCGAAATCCGCCGCCGCTGCGAAACCTTCGCCCGCGGCTGGATCGATACCCAGCGTGACTCCTTCAAGCGCCTCGGCGTCTTCGGTGACTGGGATAATCCCTACCTCACCCTCGATCCCGGCTACGAAGCCAACATCATCCGTACCTTCGCTGCCCTCATCGAGAAAGGCTGCGTTTATCAATCTCAAAAACCCGTTCAGTGGTCCTACGGCGCTAAGACCGCCCTCGCCGAAGCTGAGGTCGAATACGCCGATAAAAAATCCACCGCCGTCTTTGTCCCCTTCGCCATGAAGTCCGGGCCTTGGGCTGGATTCGACATCGCCATCTGGACCACCACACCCTGGACTCTTCCCGCCAATCTCGGCATCGCCGTCCACGAGCGTTTCATCTACGTCGCCGGTGAATTCACTAATGGCGAATCCACCCGCAAGCTCATTGTCGCGCGCGAACTCCTCGGAGCCGTCGAAGCCAGCACCGGCTGGAAGCCCTCCGGCGACCTCCAGGAACTCAAAGGAGCCGACCTCGAAAATCTCGAAGCCCAACACCCTTTCCTCGACCGCACTTCAAAAATCATCCTCGGTGGTTTCGTCACCGCCGAGACCGGAACCGGCGCCGTCCACATCGCGCCCGGTCACGGAGCGGACGACTACGTCGCAGGCCAGCAATACGACCTCGGCCTCATCAGCCCCGTCGATGACGATGGAAAATTCACCGAAGAATGCGGCGTGCCTGAACTCGTCGGTCAACACGTCTTTAAGGCCAACGCCCGTGTCGTCGAGATTCTCGAAGAGAAGGGGAGTCTCCTCGGTCAGGAAACCTACGAGCATAGCTACCCACACTGTTGGCGCTCGAAAACCCCCATCATCTTTCGCGCCGTCGAGCAATTCTTCATCTCCATCGATCAGCTCCGCGATAAAGCCCTCAGCGAGATCGACCAAACCGAGTGGCTTCCCAAGTGGGGCCGTAACCGCATCTATGGCACCGTCGAATGTCGTCCAGACTGGTGCATTTCCCGCCAGCGCACTTGGGGCGTCCCGCTCCCCGTCTTCTTTGAGGAGAATGGTACCCCCATCGTCTCCGCCGACCTCGCTCGCAAGGTCGCCGACCTCGTCGAAAAAGAAGGCACCAACGTTTGGTTTGAAAAATCAGATGCCGAGCTCGCCACTCTCTTAGATCTTCCCGCCGGCTCCACGAAATGCCGCGATACCCTTGATGTTTGGATCGACTCCGGCAGCAGCCACGTCGCAGTCCTAGACGCCCACCCCGAACTCAGCTGTCCCGCCGATCTCTATCTCGAAGCCACGGATCAACACCGCGGCTGGTTCCAGAGTAGCCTCATGCTCTCCGTCGGCGTTCGTGACAAGGCACCCTACAAAACCGTCCTCACCCACGGCTTCGTCGTCGATAAGGACACTGGAAAAAAGACCTCCAAGTCCGACGCCAAGAAAAAAGGCAAACCCACCGACGCCGCCCACTTCTACAACAAGTACGGTGCCGATATCCTCCGTCTCTGGGTCTCCTCCGTCGACTGGCAAAACGAAGTCCCCTTCGGCGAAGACCTCTTCCAGCAGGTCGGACAACCCTACCGCCAACTCCGCAACACCTTCAAAATCCTCCTCGGCAATATGCGCGATGAAAAAGTCAGCGAGCCGGAATCACTCCCCCTCATTGACCAATGGATCATGGAGCGTCTCCAGGTCATCATTGCCGAAGTACGGGAAGCCTACGAGGTCTATGACTTCCGAAAAGTCTTCTCTCTCGTCAACCAATTCGCCGCCGCCGATCTCTCCGCCACCTATATCGATATCACCAAAGACCGCCTCTACTGCGATGCCGAAGATAGCGAGCAACGAAAAGCCAGCGTCTGGGTCATGGGCCAGATTTTCGAAGCTCTCGTCAAACTCCTCGCCCCCATCCTCGCCTACACCACCGAGGAAGCCTGGGAGCATGCCGGCCGCGAAGGTTCGATCCACGAGCAGGACTTCCCCAAGGTAAACGAAAAATTCACCAATGGCGCCGCCATCGAAGCCGTCGCAAAACTCCACGAAATCAAAGCTGTCATCCAGACCGCCATCGAGGAAAAGGTCCAAGCCAAAGAGTTTAAAAAGAACAACGAAGCCAGCGTCCTCCTAGCGGTCCCCGCGAACCACCCATCCCTCGACCTACTCAAGGACACCGAATTCGCCAAAGAATTCTTCATCCTCTCCGAGCTCAATATTGCAGAAGGTTCGGAACTAACAGCCACCGTCTCCGCGACTGATCACCCCATGTGCCCCCGCTGTCGCAAATACGAACCCGCTGTCAAAGATGACCTCTGCCAACGCTGCAACGATGCGGTGTAATATGGAGCGCAGGGTTTTCAGCCCTGTGCCATCAACCACGCAGCGTAGGCATACAATGTGATCGATGGAATTTTGCTGTTGAGTCCTTCAAACGGTCGAATCAGTAGCCCAGCCACGGGCCGAGCCATTTCTCAGCCTCATCCAGAGTGATTCCCTTGCGCTTGGCGTAGTCCTCGATTTGATCTTTCTGGAGATCACTAATCATGAAGTAGTGCGATTCCGGGTGGGAAAAGTAGAGTCCGCAGACCGCCGAGCCGGGGTGCATGGCACAGCTCTCGGTGAGTTCGACGTTGATCTCCTCCTCGGCATTGAGAAGCTTGAAAAGAGCCGGTTTCTCAGTGTGATCAGGCTGGGATGGATAGCCGGGAGCAGGGCGGATGCCCTGGTATTTTTCGTGAATGAGTTCCGTCTTGGTGAATTGCCCGGATCGTTCAATTCCCCACGAGATCCGTGCCCGGTGGTGGAGGAGCTCGGCAAAAGCCTCGGCGAGCCGGTCGGCGAGGGCCTGGACCATGATCGCGTCATCGACATCGTGCGCCTCGCGAAGTGAAGCGGCCCATTCGTCCGCGCCATGGATACCGATGACGAATCCACCGAGGTGGTCGTTCTGCTGACCCACATAATCACTCAGTGCGAAGTTGGCCTTTCCGCTGCCTTTCTTTTGTTGCTGGCGCAGAGTGTGGAAAGTGGTGTCGTGATCGGGGAGCACGATGTCATCGCCGTCGCGGTGGGCGGGGAAGAATCCGTAGATGCCGTTTGCGGTGAACTTCTTCTCCGTGATGATTTTCTCGAGAAGGACCTGGGCGTCTTCGTAGAGCTGTTTTGCGACCTTTGCTCCTTCGGCGTTTCTAGTCTTCAGCTCCTTCTTCTCCTCGTCCCAAACTCCGCGTAGCTCCCAGGTGTGGAAGAAGGGGGTCCAGTCGATGTAGTTCGCGAGTTCGCGGAGGGACTGGCTTTTGATCACGCGTGTTCCAGTGAATTCGGGGACGGGAGGATTGTAATCATCCCAGTTAATCGCTGGAGCATTCTCTCGGGCTTTGTCCAGACTGATGGTTTCTTTCTTCGGGCCAGTGGCGTGGGAAGTACGGAGTTTTTCGTATTTCTCGGCAATCGCATCGATGAATTCCTGTCGGTTTTCTTTCGAGAGGAGAGAGGTGGTCACTGGTACCGAACGTGAGGCGTCCAGAACGTGCACCAGTGGTCCGGAGTAATGTTCGGAGATTTTGATCGCAGTATGCGCTGCACTGGTGGTGGCACCGCCGATGAGGATGGGGATACTACGTTTTCCAAAGCCGCGTTTCTCAGCTTCCTTCGCCACGGTGATCATTTCATCGAGCGAGGGTGTGATGAGCCCGGAGAGGCCGATGACGTCGGCGTTGTGCTCCTCCACGGCATCGAGGATTTTATCGCAGGGGACCATGACGCCCATGTCGACGACATCGAAGCCGTTACAGGTCAGTACCACGCCGACGATATTTTTTCCGATGTCGTGCACATCGCCCTTCACGGTAGCCATGATGACCTTGCCGTTGGAGTTCGCCTTCTCAGCCTCGCGGCGAGCGTCCTCATCCGAGAGGTCGGATTGCTCGGTTTGGAGTTCCTTGGCGAGCTTGATGATGCGGATCTCGCGCTCCTTCTCCATGAAGGGTTCGAGGTAAGCGACGGATTTTTTCATCACACGGGCGGACTTCACCACTTGCGGCAGAAACATTTTTCCAGCGCCGAAGAGGTCGCCAACGATGCCCATGCCGTCCATGAGTGGACCCTCGATGACGGTGAGTGGCTTTTCGTATTTTTCCAGAGCCTCGGTGGTGTCCTCGACGATGAATTTATCGATGCCTTTTAGGAGTGCGTGCTCCAGTCGTTTTTCGACTGTTGCCTCGCGCCAGGTGAGGTCTTCGGTGAGTTTCTTCGCACCCTGACCTTTGAATTCTTCGGCGAGGTCGAGGAGTCGCTCGGTTGCACCGTCGTCTTTATTGAGAAGGACGTCCTCGACCGCGGTGAGGAGGTTTTTGGGAATCTCGTCATAAACCTCCAGCATGCCGGCATTGACGATACCCATGTCCATCCCGGCCTGCGTGGCGTGGTAAAGGAAGGCCGAATGCATGGCCTCGCGGACGGCATTGTTTCCCCGGAAGGAGAAGGAGATATTGGAAACACCGCCGGAGACTTTGGCGAAGGGGAGGTTCTCCTTGATCCACTTCGTGGCGTTAATGAAGTCGAGAGCGTAATTGTTATGCTCTTCGATGCCGGTGGCGACGGTGAGGATGTTAGGGTCGAAGATGATGTCCTCTGGCGGGAAGCCGACCTCATTGACGAGGATGTCGTAAGCACGTTTGCAGATGCGGCATTTGTCATCGTAGGTTGCAGCTTGGCCTTGTTCATCGAAGGCCATGACAACGACGGCGGCGCCGTAGTTCAGGACGTGGGCGGCATTCTTCCGGAAAGCGTCCTCGCCTTCCTTCAGGGAGATCGAGTTGACGATGCCCTTCCCCTGGAGGTGCTTTAGCCCTTCTTCAATGATCTCCCATTTCGAGGAATCGACCATGATGGGGACGGCTTGAATGTCCGGCTCGGCCTGAATGAGATCGAGGAAGCGGGCCATCATGGCCTTGCCGTCAATGAGGCCGTCATCGAAGCAGATGTCGATAACGTTGGCTCCGTTCTCAACCTGCTGGCGGGCGACTTCCAGGGCGTCCTCGAGCTTTCCCTGCTGGATGAGCTTCCGGAAGCGTGGCGAGCCAGCGACATTGGTGCGCTCCCCGATCATGAGGAAATTTTTATCCGGAGTGTGGTTGTAGGCTTCGGTGCCTGACAAACGGAGGAGGCGAGGGATGGTGGGCATGGTGGGAAATTTTGAACCGCAAAGACGCTAAGGTTGAGGAGGGACCTCTGCATCTCAGTTTGTTAACTAAGCGTCGGAATCGCCCTCGGTGTTTTTCCTTCGACGGCTTTGGCGATGGCGGCGATGTGTTCCGGGGTGTTGCCGCAGCAGCCGCCGATGAGATTCAGGTAGCCTTTTTCGCAGAAGTCGGAGGCGTAATCGGCCATGTGCTCGGGGAGGAGATCGAAGCCGGTGGGGGCGAGGGGATTCGGCAGGCCGGCGTTCGGGTAGCAGGAGATGTGAGAAGAGGCGACCTTTGAGAGGTCGTTCAGGAAAGGCTCCATGAGATCCGGACCGAGGGAGCAATTTAACCCGATGGCGAGGGGATCGACATGGGCAAAGGTGTTCCAGAGTGCCTCAACCTTTTGGGCGGAGATCATGGTTTCGCCACCACGGCCGACGGCGGCGGAGATGATGACGGGGGCCTTGGTGCCGGACTCCTTGATCGCGACGAGGGCGGCCTTGGCATTCAGAGCATCGAAGATCGTTTCCACCATGAGGATGTCGCAATCAGCGGAGAGGAGGGCTTCGATCTGGTGCGCGTAGGTGTCCTTAACCTGATCAAAGGTGACCGCGCGGAAGGCGGTGTCATCGGGATCGACGACGTTGGTCAGCGAGACTGTGAGCGGTCCGATGGCACCGGCGACGTAACGTCTTCGGCCGGTGGCATTGGAGATCTTGTCGGCTTCCTGCTTCGCTAGCTTCACTGACTCGACATTCAGCTCCCAAACGAGGTCTTGCAGCATCTGGTTCGCAATGACCTCCTTATCGAAGAATTCCGGGTTTTTAATGCCTCCCGTCTTTCGGGGATCCGGCACGAAAAATTCAGATTGGGCAAGGACGGTGCCGGAGAAGGTATTAGTCTCGCAGATGTCAGAGCCGGCTTCGTAGAAGCGCTTATGGATGTCGGCAATGACATCCGGCCGGGTGAGGGAGAGGATATCGCCATTATTTAGGAGGTCCTCGTGGTTCTCCTTGAAGCGATCTCCCCGGGCGTCTGGCTCGGTCAATTCATAGCCGCGAATGGTGGTTCCCATGGCTCCATCAAGGACCAAGATACGCTGGGCGAGGGCGGACTTCAGTTCGGAGGAAAGATCAGCTGGCACGACGCGCGGAATTTGTGATCTAATCAAGGGGCTGGCAAGTTCAAATAAACGTATCGTGATTCGTTGATGGGTTTGCTTTTCGACAGGAAATGAACATTCTGCAGGTAAGCAATGACAGTGGGAAGAACGGTTTGGAATTTAGAGGATCTGGTCGACTTTGAGGTCGCGCTGCATGACTCGCCGACGGTTAACGCCGAGGTGGGGCGCGAGGTGCGCGATGGCCTGCGGGGACGGGATGGAAGCGATCTAGACTCACGGCGTTGGGGGCTGAAGGAATGGCTCCGTTCCAGGAAGACGGGGAGTGGGAAACGGGTCACCACCGTGACGAGGATGGTGGGCTTGCTCCTTTTGGTGATGACCTTCTTGCTCGGAGTGGGAGTCATTCGCGGGATGGTGACGACTGTGGACGGGAAATCCGCGATTAATATCTGGGTGCTATTGGCGGGCACGATTGGAATTCAATGGTTGATTCTACTGGGCGGACTGGCGGCCTTTTTGCTTTTCCGTTACTGGATTGGTGGGATGGGTTGGCTGAAAGAGATCACTTCCTCGGTGGTGCGAAAGCTGGCGGGCAAGGTGAGTCCGGATGCGTGGGATTCATTGATCCAGGGAAAGGGGAAGCAGCCTTCGGCACTGGGATGGAGGCTGACCCGTGTTCTGCAGCTGGGAGGGGTGGGGTTCAATCTGGGGCTGATCGCGGGTCTTTTTGGAGTTCTGTTTTTTAAGGAGATCAATTTTTACTGGGAGTCGAGTATGTCGCAATTCGGCGGCGATGCTCTGGGGAAGGTGACTCGCTTCATGGCCGCTGCCTGGGGAGGAGGAGGGATGAATGAGGCTAGCGTCGCTGAGCTAAGATCACCAAGGGGTGAGGGAGCGGGTGAGATCTGGGGTGTATTTCTGAAGTTTCTTTTTATGAGCTTTACGGTTTGGGGTTTATTACCACGAGTGCTCCTGTGGCTTTTTGCGGTCAGGCAGGAGAGAAAGACTCTCGCTGGACTGGAATTCCAAGACATCGCACATCGCAAGCTCTGGCGCGAGATGAGCCGGGTGGAGCGTAGCGTGGTGATCGAGGGACCTTCGGACGGGGTGGTTTTGTTAGATGTAGG
Source organism: uncultured Verrucomicrobiales bacterium (assembly GCA_937969125.1). Lineage (GTDB taxonomy): Bacteria > Verrucomicrobiota > Verrucomicrobiia > Verrucomicrobiales > Akkermansiaceae > SW10. Next base: position 11,598 of record CALBVA010000268.1, read on the forward strand.
TGGACTGAATTTGGACACGGCGGAATTGCGCCCGTTTCTGCTACAGACGCTGAGGGTGAATCCGGAGAAGAGCTATTCCGTAGGCACGCTGGATGCGGCGGAGGAAAGGGAGGCCTGGGCGGCCATGAGAAATGCGCCGTGCGGGGTGGTGATGCTGGTGGAAGGGTGGAGCCTCTCACCGAAGCAGATCACGGCACTGGTTGCAAAGCTGCGGCGGGAGGCCGGCGAGGATACGGTGTTACGGATCCTCGTTATGGGAGACGGGGTTGCCGCGCCGGATGATGTGGAATTCAAGGAGTGGGAGAAATTCACCGATGGACTTCGTGACCCGAAGTTGGAATGTATCGCGTATCAGGAATGAGTGAATGGGTGACAGATACTCCGGCGTTCGCGGTCGTGGGGAAGATTAACATGGGGAAATCCTCCGTGCTCTCCACGCTGTTGGAGATCGACAACGATAAGATCGTGCGAGTCAGCAACACGGCGGGCGAAACCACCCGCTGCCAGGTGTTGCCGCTGGAGTTCGATGGACGGGAAATGCTTCGCTTCATCGATACACCGGGTTTTTCACGGGCGGTCGAGGCGATGCGTGCGATTCAGGATCTCCATGGGACCGGAACTCCGGATCTCGCGACGGTGCGCGAATTCGTGACCTCTCAGCTGGAACAGGGAGAATTCGAGGATGAGGCGAGATTGCTGCAACCGGTGGTGGAGGGGGCGGGGGTGCTCTATGTCATCGATCCTTCAAAGCCGATTCGCGATACCTTCGTGGCCGAGATGGAGATCCTGCGCTGGACTGGGCGGCCGCGGATGGCCTTGCTAAACGAAAAGGCGGAGAATGAGGAACGTCTGCAGGAGTGGCGGACCCGATTGGGCAGTTATTTCAATCTCGTCCGGACTTTCAATGCGCACCATGCGCAGTTTGACGAGAGACGCAGGCTGCTGAAATCACTCTTTGAGATCGATGAGACCCATCGAGACCGGATTAAGCAGACCATCGATCTGATCGATGAAGAGTGGCGGCAGCGCCGTGAGGAAAGCGCGGAGGATCTCATGGACTTTCTGGCGAAGGCGCTGCGGCATCGGGAAAGCGAAAAGCTCGATGAAAAAGAGGAGCTGGAGCATCGCAAGGAGCGGGCAAAAGAGGAGCTGAAGAAGAGGTATTACGCAAGCATCGAGAAGCTTGAAGAGAAGACTTACGAGAAGATGCTGAAGCTTTACCGTCATCAGTTACTGAAGGTGGAGCTGGAGACGGATGACTTTAGTGGGCTGGATCTCAGCTCCGAGGAGACCTGGGAGAAGTGGGGACTTTCAAAGTCACAGCTCATTTTGGCAGGTGGGCTTGCCGGAGGGGCAGCCGGGGTGGCCGTTGATCTGGGGAGCGGAGGTTTCACTCACGGGTTGGGCACCTTGTTCGGAGCGCTGACCGGAGCAGGTGGGGCTTTCCTGAAAGGGGATAGCCTGCCGGAGCTGAAGATCGATGCCAGGGGCGTTAGCTTTGATGGTGAGAGTAAAAAGGTTCTCGTGGTCGGGCCGCCAGCTAGTGATAATTTTGCCTGGATCCTGCTGGATCGGGCTTTGTATCACTATGGCGAGATTGTCTCGCGCTCGCACGGGCGGAGAGATGAGGAGGTCATTGATGGAGAAAGCCCCGGATGGGTGAGAGGATTCTCGCGAGAAAGGCGCTCCAAGATCCAAAAATGGATCCTGGAACAGCTGAAGGGTGGGGAAAGAAAGTTTGAGAGCGAGATCTTCAAGGAACTGGTTTCCTTACTGGAGGAGGTTCAGGAAGGGGCGGCTCCGTAGTGGATTTCCGGTCAGCTTGGATTCGAATGGCAGCTTTGGACAAAAGGTTCGTCAGTCGGGATTCGATCCAGTAATTTCACCCTTATTAGATGAACCTTCTTAAGCGGATCACTTCCCGACACCTGATGTCGCCTGCCGGCGATTCTCCGGATGCCGGGGCGGGTGAGCCGGAGGTTCCTGATCATCAGCTTATCAAGTCCTGCCAGGGCGGCGATACCCGGGCCTTCGAAACTCTGGTGACCCGGCATCGCGGCAAGGTTTATGCGATGGTCCAGAACATGATTAAGAATGAGGCCGATGCCTGGGATCTTTCCCAAGTGGTCTTTTTAAAGGTCTGGAAGGCCCTCCCGAAATTTGAAGCGCGGGCCAAATTCTCCACCTGGCTTTATCGGATCACTCATAACGTCGTCTATGACTGGTTGCGGAAGCGCAAGATCGATTCTGCTGGAGAATTGGACGACGGCCTTCTCAGTGAAGGCGATATTGCCGCCGGATCCCGGACCTCGCCTTCGAAAGTGGCACGTCCCGACATCGCTCTCGAAAATTCCGAGCTGGGAGATCGAATAAATGCTGCGCTCGCCACGTTAAATGCAGAGCACAGGGAAACCATTCTCCTCCGGGAGGTGCAAGGCTTCGATTACAAAGAGATCGCGAAGGTCATGGATTGCTCTCTGGGCACCGTGATGAGCCGCCTCTACTACGCCCGTAAAAAACTCCAAACTCTACTCAGTGATGAAAAAGGAAAAGACTGAAGAACTCTTCGTGAAGTGGGTCGATGACCAGCTCAGCCCGGAAGAGCAGGTGCAGATGGATGCCCTGCTCGCCGAAGAGCCATCGCTAGAGGCGGAGCTGTATCAATGTCGCAATGCTGCCGACGCGATGCGAGCGGAGATCCCGGCATCGGTCGAACCACCATACGGGGACTTTTTTAACAGCCAGCTTATGCGGAAGGTCGATCATGAGATCGCTTCGCATTCCCGTGCGAAGAAAGCCGAACGCTGGTGGCAGTCCTTTCAGTGGGCCTGGGCTCCGGCCGGAGCTCTCGCTCTGGTTCTGGCCTTCTTCGCAGGTCATCGAGTGGCCAAGCCTGCCTCGTCTGGAGAATTCGCTGCGGTTCCGGTGACTGGACAGTTGCAGCTGATCGATGAACTTCCGACCGTGTATTTTAATGACGACCAGCTGAAAGCCCGGGTCATCGCCGGAGCCGATGGAGAGGTCTCAGCCATTGTGGTCGATGGCCTCACTGCGATTCGCGACGATTTCGATATCGTGACCGTGAGCACGAAGGAGGAGAAATTGCCCGATAGTTACACCCGTGCGGAAGCCACCCGCTTCCGTTAATCACTTATGAAGATCTTTTCTGTCATCGCTCTCTTGCTCTTCTCAATCTCCGGCCTCTCCGCAAAGGATCCGGGGATGGAGACCATTGGGTCGATGAGTGTGGAACTGATCTACGCGACGAATGGTGATGCTAAGAAGGCAGGGGAGGGGGCTAAGGAGCTCTCGAAGGCCGAGGTGAAGGCTCTGCAGGGCATTGAAGACCTGAAGTTCAGTCACTACCGCTTGCTGGGATCGGATCAGCCGAACATCCTGCGCGGCTATGAAAGCTGGGCCACTCCGCTTCGTCCATCGAAGGAATTATTGATCAGCTTTCAGCCGATCAAGCGAAGCAGTAAGGATAAATTACAGATGGTCTTGGAATATTGGCAAAGTAAGCGCAAAGTTTTTTCGACGAATCCCGTTTTAACCAAAGGGAAGACGCTTTATCTTCTTGGGCCGGAATGGCGCAAGGGGCGTCTCATCCTCGCCGTTAAAATCCTAAGTTTAAAAAAGAAATGAAACGCTCTCTCATCTCCACTTTGATTCTCATTTCCTCAGTCTTTATCTCTTCGGGAGAGATGGTTTTTGAGAAGCAGCTCGTGGAGATTCATGCCAAACCGGACCAAAAAGAGGTCACCGGAGAGTTTCCTTTTGTCATCAAGTCAAAGGATGAGACGATCAAAAGCTACGACGCCAAGTGCTCCTGCCTGGAAGCGGGGGTGCTGCCTCTGAATCCCGACCGCTCTGCCAAGCTCACCTGGAAGGTTGGAGAGAAGGGGATGATCATGGCTCGCTTTGATACTTCAAAGTTCCTAGGGACTGTAGACAAGGCGATCGAGTTGAATCTCGAAGGGGCCTCCGAGCCAATTAATCTGGTCGTTCGTGTTCATGTGCCGGTCCTTGTGAAAATCGAACCCGCTACCTTGCGCTGGGATGTGGGAGGCAAGAATGAGGAGAAGGTGATGAAGGTCACCATTCAGCATGATAAGCCGATCAAGATTACCTCACACAAAGGAAATAACCCAAAGTTTCCCTATGAGTTCAAGACCATCCGCGAAGGTTGGGAATACGAGATTCGTGTCAAACCGGTCGACACCGCGCAATCGGGAATCGGGATGTTGGCACTGCGAACCGACAGTGAATTTGCCCGATTCCGCCGCAGTATGGCTTATCTCGTCACCAAGCCGAAGATCAAGAAACTCTCCAAGGCGATCCAGAAATGAAGAACTTTCTGCTGTCCTGTCTTGTGCTTCCCTCTTTCACAGCGGTGGCAGCATTTGTGACCTGGAAGGTCGTCGGCCCCCCGGACCGTTCGGTTTCCTGTAATCCTGAGGTATTGCCAGAACATCATGTTTGTCTGAAGACAGTCCGCGAGTGGCCTCAAGAGGAGGTCCTGTGGGTGGATGCCCGCCCGCGTAAATTATGGGAACAGGATGGCGTCGAAAATTCCGTTCTCGTTAACGATCAGGAGGATTGGGTTGATTTGGAGATGGAATTCATGACCCGAGCTTTCGGCGATGGAACGAACACTCTGAAAACCGTGGTCGTCTATTGCGATCAGTCAGGATGTTCTTCCAGTAAATATGTAGCGGATCGTCTTCGGGTGGTTGCCACTGATCTCGACCTCAAGGTTTTCGTTCTTGAAGGTGGAGTCAAAGCCCTCCGGGCCGAGGCTGCTCGCTAAGATGCCTCGGCTTTTACCAACCAGACTTGCCGACTCCGGAGCCGGATCTGAAGGAACTGCGACCGACGTTTGCGCCGGAACCTGAGCTGGAGGCTCCTCCTGAGATGCGAGTCGTGGAAAATGATCCACCGATACTTGAGCTTCGAATACTCGTACTAGAGCCGGAGATGCCGAAGCTGGAGCGCGATGCTCGGCTGCGCTGACGCGAAAGGCGTGCCGAGCGACGGCGTGATGCTTCCTCTGCTTCCGCTGAAGCGATGGCGGAGCGGGCTTTGCTTCGAGCCGTCCGCGCACCAGCCAGAGCCGAGTCGTAGCGCCCATGTTGTAGGTCGTCATTGGCTGTAGCTAGCGCGCGTCTTCCATAAGATCCTGAGATGCGGACCCCGTGGAAGCCGGACCAACGGGCAGCCCGGTCAACCTCATGTGTCGAAGCCTGTAGTGCATTCACCACTTGGTTGGCGAGACGGAGTTCGCGTTCGAGAGTCAATGAGACCTCACTCAAGGTGAGATGGATTTCACGCAGAGAGGCCTGGATTTCCTGCCAGTCGGCGTGGTCTGTCTCCAGCTCCTCACGGGCTTCGCTAAGCCAGCCGAAACACTTTTCAATTTCATCGATGGATCGATTGGTCTCGGGACTGTTTGGGATGCGGTCATTGGTCGCAGTTTGGAGAAGTTGGCGCGATTCCGCATAATTCCGTTCCACCGTTTCGAAGAGTTGGATTGCCTGTAAATGTTCCTCGATATCAGCGGCCATGGACTCCCGCAGGACGGGAAGCTTGGCTCCGGTTTCGCCCAGGAGTTTTTGAACGCGGTATGGATTCCGGCGTCCGTCCGGAGCGTTCAGTTCCGACTCCGCTTCTCTGAGTCCCACGGAAATGGCGCTGAAAACAGAAAGCGTTTTCACGGTGATACGGCGGTCATTGAGAGGTGTCTGAAGGTCCTGCTCTTCCAGGATTTGGGCGCGCAGGTTCCTTTCGTTCTCCGATTCCAATTTCGCCATTTTCTGCTCACGTGCCACTGTCCGGATGCAAAGATTCTCACCCTGCTTCGCGAGAAATCTTCCCCGTTCAATGAGTTCCCAACTTTCCAGAAGACCGCCGGCTTCATAGCGGGTCTTTGATCGATTCGTCGCAATAAGGATCTCATCAAGGTCTTTTTCAAGCTGGGCCGGTAGATCCCGGTAACTTCCGGACTTTGGATCTTCCGGGTCGATGAGTAGGGCGTCCGGGGAAAATCTGCGAGTCATCCCGATGATGGAGGTATTCATAATCCGCCCCCCACTCACCAGAGAATCATACTCGGAGATCAGCTCCTCATTGGCTTCGGGGAAATCCTCCAGGACCTCACCACTCTGCTTGATGACTTCCCGGCTTCGCGAGATGAGGCGATCAGTTTCATCCAGAAATTTTTCGGCTGCTTTGACGTTTCCAAGATCTAAAGCTGCCAAGGCTCCTTCATGCTGGCGACGGGCCTCCGCAAGGTAAGAGTCAGGATTTCGCTCCTTCTCGCTGAGCATCTGATCCGGTGTGAGGCTGAGTTTCTCTGCGAAAAGCTTCCGTGCGTCGGTGACTTCCTTTGCTGCGGTGTCGATCTCTATCAGCGACTGATCTTCTGCCCGGGCCGCAAGGTCGCAGCCCAATGACACCCGGTCCATAAATTCGGCACAAGCAGTTTTGAAGAGGTCAATTTCCTCACTGACTTCTCTTTCTGGACTTTTCTGCGCGATGAGGTCGCATTGCTCACCTAACTTTTCGAGACCTCGGTCGATCCATAGAGTCGCCCGCCCTCGTTCATTCAGGATTGTTTCATTTTTTTCAAGTGACTCCCACTTGTTCTCCCGGACCTTCGTGATGATATCCAGCAGGTGGTGGGCTTCTGCCACCATACGGTCACCCTTTCCGAGGTCTCCATTGAGCGACTTCACAGGGTCGGCTTCGCTAAGCGCGACGGCCTCCTCATAGCAATCGTTCATCGCATCTTCCCACTCTCCGAAAAGCTCTTCGCAGCGCAGCCATTGATCGACCTGAATTTTCTTTTCTCGCTTCTGCAGGCGCTTGAGCTGCTTTCTCAATGACTCCTTTCTTCCGACGATCGTGGACCAGGCTTTCTCGACTTCATCCAACGCCGCTTCGGCTTCATCTAGCGCGGAGGCGGTCCGTGCCTTCCATTCGTCAATCGGAACAGAAAAGGTTTCATCGACCTTCTCTCCTGGAC